>JBFKCZ010000130.1:0-7043 GCA_041620035.1 Pseudomonadales bacterium | reverse complement strand
GTCCCCGGAGACGGAGACTGTCCCCGGAGACGGAGACTGTCCCCGGAGACGGAGACTGTCCCCGGAGACGGAGACTGTCCCCGGAAACCAGCGTTGCCGGTTACACGCCGCCAGGGAAGCCCGCCTGGCGCCACGCCTCGAACACGACTACGGCCACCGCATTCGACAGGTTGAGGCTGCGGGATCCTGCCCGCATCGGTAGCCGCAGCACCGCATCCGCGCTTTCGAGCACACGCTCGGGCAAGCCCCGGGATTCCGGGCCGAAAAGAAGCGCATCCCCCGGTCGATAAGCCGTCGTGGCGTAGGAGACAGCACCCTTGGTGCTGAAGGCGAGAAGACGCTTCGGCTCGAGCGCGGCGAGCGCCGCCGGGAGACTGGCGTGCCGAGTCACCTGCGCCCATTCGTGGTAGTCGAGTCCGGCCCGGCGCAGCCTGGCGTCATCCAGAGAAAACCCAAGTGGTTCAATGAGATGCAGGCGAAATCCGGTATTGGCGGCGAGCCGGATCACGTTGCCGGTGTTGGGTGGAATTTCGGGCTCGTAGAGCAGGAGATCGAGCATTTCCGGCGCGTCTGAGAAGCTTTCCTATACTGAATTGACGGAAATAGCGGAGCAATGGATTGCGCCTCCTGGATCTGCCTTTCCTCGCGCGCCGAACCACGGCCTGCGCGGGGTTGTACCTGTCCGGGTCCGCGGTTGCCCTGGCGGTGCAGTCGCCGGGCGCGGCTGGGATGCGCTGCGCTGCCATGCCACTCGAACTCGGCGAGTCCGTCGGCACGGCCGCGCGGCAACTCGCCCATCGGCTCGGTGCCAGCGGTGCGCAGGCCGCCGTCGTGCTGGCCCCGGATGCCTATCAACTCCTGCTGATCGAGCAACCCAATGTGGCGGCCCATGAACTGCGCGACGCGGTGCGCTGGCGCATTCAGGAGTACATCGACTTCCCCGCGGAGGATGCGGTAGTTGAGGTGTTCCCGTTTCCGGAATCCGCCGGTCGTGGACGCGCGCCGATGGTCTTCGTGGCTGCCATACCGCGGGCGCGTCTGGAGGAAACGGTATCCGCAGCCCGTGCCGGCGGATTCACTCCAACAGTGATCGACATCATGGAACTCGCACTGCGCAACGTCGCGATGCGTGCGTATCCATCGCCGGAACATGGCATCGGACTCTTGCGCATCACGGCATCCAGCGGACTGGTCAACGTCACGCGCGGTGACGAACTCTTTCTGTCGCGACGCATCTCCGGGGTGCCGAACAGCCTGGAAGGAACGGCATGGGATGAGTTCAAGGACGCGCTGCTGTTGCAGGTGCAGCGCTCCATCGACTACTACGAGAGCGGCCTGGGTCAGCCCGCCGCGACCGCGCTCCTCGTTGCTGCAACCCATGGATGGCAGGAGCGGATCGTCGATCACCTGGAAGCCATGCTGCCGCTGCCGGTGCGGCCCCTGAGCCGTGTGCTCGTCGAAGAACTCGGCGTCGAACTGTTCAATCCGTCGGCAGAAATCCTGAGTGCCGAATCCCTGACCGATGCGCATCGTCAGGCGCTGGCGGCTGCGCTGCCCGCGGTCGGCGGAATGCTTCGGCTGGCGGCAGCCGCGGAGGTTTCTCGATGACGGCGATTGCCCAGCAGATCAACCTGCTCGTCGATGACCTGGCGCCGCGTCGCGAGTACCTGACGTTCGCTCACGCCGCCGCGTTGTGTCTGGTCGTGGTCGTGGGACTGACCTCGATCACCGTAGTCAGTGCATTCCGGCTGGCAGGGCTGCACACCGAGTCGGCGAGCGCGAGCGGTCAGTTCACCGAACTCGCGCGGACGACTCAGGAGCTCAAGCGCACGGCGGCAGTCGAAGTCGACTCGGCATTGCTTGCCCGTGTCGAAGCGCTGCGCGCGGATCGCGCCGCGCGACTTGCCCTGGTGGACGTCGTCGGCACCACGGCCGGTGCGCGCACGCGTGGCTTCTCGGAGTATCTCTCCGAACTGGCGCGCAACGAAGAGCCGCGCATCTGGCTGACGCGCATGCGTTTCGAGTCCGTTGGCGCGCGGGTCGAGCTCGAGGGCACAACGCTCGATCCCCTACATGTACCCGCGATGCTGAAGCTGCTTTCGCAAGGAGATCGCTTCGCAGGTCATCGATTCGACGAATTCGAAATTGTTCGCCAATCGGGCGGCGCCCTGCAGTTTCTGATCACCGGACCAGCCGTGGAGCGACAGAAGTGACTTCTCCGGCAGCCACCCTGGTGAACCGGCTGGCAGCGCGCTTCGGTGCGCTGTCGATGCGCGAACGCGTGTTGATCACACTTTCGGTGATCGCTGTCGCATGGCTGATATGGGACTGGTCCATCGGCCAAGGTCAGCGTGCGGAAATCGATCGAGCAAGCCGCGAGCTCGATGGCGTTCGGCAACGCATCGCCCTGGAAGTCAAAGAACAGGACGGCTTGCGTGCCGCCAGTCTCGTCGACCCCAACGACGCGTTGCGGAAAGAGCGAATGAGCCTCGAAGCGGAGGTCGCAGCGCTCGATGCGCGGCTCGAGGAAACCGTTGGCAGGTTCGTTCCGCCAACTCAAATGCCGAAACTGCTCGAGTCGGTGGTTGCCAGACACCAGGGCGTCTCACTCGTTCGTGTGAAGAGCCTTGCGGCCGAGCCGGTTCGCGTGAGCCAAGACAAGGAACCGTCGCTCTTCAGACACCCCCTGCAGGTGGAACTCGACGGCGACTACTTCGCCATCAAGCGTTATCTCGAAGACCTCGAAGGCTCGAGTTGGCGTTTCGCCTGGCGATCCTTCGAGTACCGGGTCGTAGAGCACCCGCGTGCGAAGGTGCTGTTCGAGATCGAAACCCTGAGCCCCGATCGCAACTGGCTGGGGGTGTGAGGTGAAGAACCGATTGCTGTGTACATTGATCGTCGCCTGGGCTGTGCCGTGCACGGCCGAAACACTGCGTGATCCAACGCAACCCCATCAGGTAGTAGACACCGGCACGGTCGGCGGCAGTACGAAGCACCCCATGCTCACCTCGGTCTTGATCGCCAAAGACCGCCGCGTTGCGGTCATCGACGGCGTCACGCTGATGGAGGGCAGCAGGGGCGCCGGAATGGAGCTGATCGAAGTCTCCGCGACGGGGGCTCTTGTGCGAAAGGATGGCCGGATCATGCGCCTGACCTTGTCCGGCGCGAACATGACCAAGGAGCGGCGATAGCCATGGAACGTCTTGTCACGGTCACCGTACTCGTGCTCTTGAGTGCTTGTCAGAGCATTACGCCTCGAGCAGCGCATGACGATCATGCCGTCACCGCCGCAGAGCACGCGCTCGAAGAAGGCGTGTCCGCAAACGAGCGGCTCGCCGCGCAACCGCCAGTCGCGAGCAAGGCGACTCTCGATGCCCTGTTGCCACCGGTGAATACGGTGGTAAGCGATGCGGGCAGCATCCGCTTCGATCTCAACGTGAGTGCCGTATCCGCGTCGGCGTTCTTCCGCTCGCTGGTTGCGGGCACGCCCTACAACATGGTGGTTCACCCCAACGTGCAGGGCGACGTCTCACTCGATCTGAAGAACGTCACCATCATCGAAGTGATGAACGTGATGCGCGATGTCTACGGCTACGACTACCAGCAGATCGGCAATCTATTCCAGGTCTTTCCCGACGCGATGCGCACCGAGCTCTTTCACATCGACTATCTGAACGTTAAGCGCAAGGGCAACTCCGAAGTGCAGGTCAGCGCCGGGAAAGTGAGTGATGCGCGCCGGAACAGCACGATCAATGTCGGCTTTGGCGGTGGCGACTCCGAAGCGATGAGGAACGACTCGGGCAACGGCTCTGGAAGTGTGGTCGGAACGAAGGTCAACACCAACAGCGAGGCGAACTTCTGGGAGCACCTCGAGTCGACGCTCGCCTCGATCGTGGAAAACGCACCGGGCTCCAGTGTGGTGGTGACACCACAGGTCGGTCTCGTCGTGGTGCGATCCATGCCAGCTTCGCTGCAGGCGGTGCGCAACTATCTCGATCGGGCGCAGCTGAGCCTCAACCGCCAGGTGATTCTCGAAGCGAAGATCATCGAGGTGACGTTGAAAACGGGCTTCGAAGCCGGCGTGCAATGGCACACCTTCGGCAAGGATTCCGGCGGTTCCTTCAAACCCGTATTCGACTCGAGCGGCAATCTGATCGCGGCCGGCAGCAACAACGATGTCGCCGGATCGTTCAGCCTCGGCGATGGCGTCAATTTCTTCAACCCATTGGGATCGGCATTCACCCTGAATGCATCGTTCACCGACTTCGAAGCGATCATCGATCTGTTGGAAACACAAGGCACGGTTCAGGTTCTCTCCAGCCCGAGAATCTCTACCGTCAACAATCAGAAAGCGGTGATCAAGGTGGGCAGTGACGAATTCTTCGTCACCGACGTGTCGACCACCACCATCACTGCGGGCAGTGCCATCAACACCAACGACTCCCCCGAACTCACGCCGTTCTTCTCCGGCATTGCGCTCGACGTGACGCCTCAGATCAGTGCGGAGGGATTCGTGACGTTGCACGTGCATCCGACCGTGAGCGAAGTGATCGAGCAACGGAAAAAGATCTCCGGCGAAGACGTTCCGCTCGCGGCAAGCACCATTCGCGAGTCGGACAGCATCGTGCGTGCTCGCAGCGGTCAGATCGTCGTCATCGGCGGGCTCATGGAATCGTCGAGTTCCGACTCCGATGCCGGGCTGCCGTGGCTGTCGAGGATTCCCGGTCTTGGCCATGCATTCAAACAGAAGCAGCAGTCCAGCGTGAAACGCGAGCTGGTCATTCTGCTGAAGCCTGTCGTCGCGGACGACGGCGCACACATCGAATCGATGAACCAGAGCCTTGCGCGCCTGCGCGCGCTGCACAATCGAATCGCGCCATAGCGAGGTCGTTATGAGAGTTGCCATCAAGTCAGTCGGAAGCGCGCACCGTCATCTCGGTGCAGCCCGGGTTTCAGTGTTCTTCGCGCTGTGGACCGGAGCCTTGTTCGTGCTCCAGGAGCTGCGTGTGGAAGCTGCGCCCGTTTTCGAGACGAACTCCGCGACGGCAGCACCGTGGTGGACGTCACCGCTGCCGCCACCCGTAGTCGAGACGCGCACCTTCTGGAGTGAAATCGACCGGCACAGCGAAGTGATGAATGGTACCTGGCAGCAGGGTGAATCCGAGAGTAGTAAACCCCCCGCGACCAAGGTCGAGAAGACCCCGCACGTTGCGGTTGCCGCGGAAGAACACGTGTCGGTGGTCGAATCGGTAGCTGCAACGAAGGATGTCGTTGTCACTGCGACTCGCCCGTCGATCACTGTTACGTCGGCGGAAGAGAAGCCGGTATCCGTGCGGGTCGAACGCCAGGAGCGTGAGGATCCGAGTCGCGCCGCGAAGCGTGAAGCCCGAGCCGCGATTGCGCGCGGCGACGACGAGGGAGCGTATCGAGTTCTCACGGAAGCTGGCCGGCATGCCGGCACCGATCAGGAGCACTACGATCTGTTGGCTGCAGTCATGGTGCGCACCGCGCGTTTCGAGGAGGCAGCGGATGTCTACGCCGCCCTAATCGCAGGCGATGCGTCGAATGCGCGACTGTGGGCGGGTTACGCCATGGCGCTCGAGAGCATCGGACGTACCGAACCATCGCAGATCGCGTATCGCAACGTGTTGCGCACGGCGAGTTCAGGAACACCACTCCATGAACTCGCCACGTCCCGGCTGCAGCGCATCGGTTGACGCCGTGATCCCCCGCAAGACCAAGGTTCGCATCGGTGACATGCTCGTCTCGAACGGCGAGATCACCGAGGAACAGCTCAAGCAGGCGCTCAGCGACCAGAAGGAGTCGGGCCGCAAGCTCGGTCGAATTCTGGTGGAGCGGGGCTACATCGAGGAAGACAAGTTCCTCGGCTTCCTCTCGGAGCAGTTCGGAATCCCCTTCATCGACCTCAGGGAAGAGCCTTTCGATCCGGCGCTGGTGACGTTGCTGCCGGAAACGTACGCACGCCGTTACAGAGCGATCGTCATCGGCCGTCGGGACGGCGAGCTGCTGGTTGGTATGGCCGACCCGATGGACATCTTTGCCTACGATGAGCTCGTGCGACAGCTGAAGCAGCCGATCGCACTGGCGGTCGTTCGCGAGAGCGAGCTATTGTCGCTGCTCGACCTCGCCTATCGGCGCACCGAAGACATCGCGAGCGCCGCATCGGAACTCGAAGGCGAGCTCTCCGTAGACGAGTTCACCTTGAGGGGCGCGGTAGGCAGCGACGAAGACGCCTCGAGCCCGGTCGCGCGTCTGCTGCAGTCGATCATGGAAGATGCAATTCAAGTGCGCGCATCCGACGTGCACATCGAACCCAACGAGTCCGTGCTCAGAATCCGGCAGCGCGTCGATGGTGTGTTGCAGGAAACGATCATCAAGGAAACGCGGATTGCTGCCGCGCTCGTTTCGCGCCTCAAGCTGACTGCGGGCCTCGACATCTCCGAGAAGCGCCTTCCTCAGGACGGTCGCTTCGAGACGAAGGTGAAGGGTCGTGACATCGATGTGCGTCTTTCCACTCTGCCCGTACGTCACGGTGAGTCGGTGGTGATGCGGTTGCTCGATCAGAAGGCGAGCATCAAGGGTCTCGATTCGCTCGGCCTAGCACCGCACATGCTTGCGCGCCTGCGCTATCTCATCACGCGGCCGAACGGACTGATTCTCGTCACGGGGCCAACGGGTAGCGGCAAGACGACGACCCTCTACTCTGCACTGCACGAACTGAACTCGGCGGAGAAGAAGATCGTCACGGTCGAAGATCCGATCGAGTATCAACTCGACCGGATCAATCAGGTTCAGGTCAACACCAAGATCGGCCTGACCTTTGCGTCGGTGCTCCGCGCTACGCTGCGTCAGGACCCGGACATTCTGCTGGTGGGCGAGATACGTGACAGGGAAACGGCCGAGATCGCGTTGCGCGCCTCGATGACGGGCCATCTGGTCTTGTCGACGCTGCACACGAATGACGCGATCACCAGTGCCATGCGGCTTCTGGACATCGGCGTGGAAGGCTATCTGGCCGCAGC
>JBFKCZ010000129.1:0-7046 GCA_041620035.1 Pseudomonadales bacterium | reverse complement strand
GACGCCGCTGATCTCTGCGATACCCTCCCGTGGTCGCGCGTCTCAGCGTACCCCCGCTCTCGACAGCCGCAGCACTTTACCCGCACGACTTGCCACGTCGAAGGCGCCGTTCTTCACCACGATTTCGCCGTTCAGCACGACGAATTCGATGCCCGACGGCGAGCGGTTGGGGGCTTTGCGCGTCGTGTTGTCGCCGATGGTGTCCGCGTCGAACAGCACGAGATCCGCCGCGTAGTTGGGCCGCAACAGGCCGCGGTCGCTCAAGCCCATGCGCTCTGCCGACATGCCAGTCATGCGATGAATCGCTTCACTCAAATCGAAGAGCGAAAGCTCGCGCACGTAGCGACCGAGAATGCGCGGGAACGTACCGTACGACGCGGGATTGTCGAACCCGGAACCGGTGATGATCGTGTCGGTCTCGAAGCAGGTACGCGGATGACGCAGCACCTTCCGCAGGCTGGTTTCCTCTTCGTCGCGTCCGGAGTAGTTCCAGTTGATGATGCGTGTCTCGCGGCCCAGTTCGCCGACCAGATCGAGATAGGTGTCGGTGGGATCGGCTGCGCGTTCGGTGGCGATCTCCGCCACCGTCATTCCTTCATAGCGAACCTTGCTTCGGTCGGCTACACGCATGATCTGGGTGTCGTCCCAGCACATGCCGAAGTTCGCCTGCGCGCGATCGAGGCTGCGCCGCGCCCGCGCGCGCAGCTCGGGATCGCGCACGGCCTCGCCGAGGCGAGTCAGTGCCCAGGGCGGCATGAACACCGCGAGCGTCGTGTTCCCACCCACGTACGGGAACGCATCGCAGGCGATGTCGACGCTGTCATCGGCGAGTCGCTCGAGATGCTCGAGCACGCGATCGGTGCTCGACCAGCTGACATCGCCCACGAAGATCATGTGTGAGTGCTGCACCTTGACGCCGTGCGCGCGATGAATCGCGGCGGTTTCGTCGAGCGCGCGGAGATTGGAAGGTGCACCGTCCGGAGCGTCGCGGTTCGGCGTCGCCACATAGCTGCGTGCATGGCTCGTGTAAACGCCACCGCGTTCGGCGAGCGGCGCGGCCAGCGCGACGAGTTCCTCGGTCGATGCGAAGACGCCCGGCGCGTATCCGAGGCCCGTGGAAAAACCCGCGGCGCCCTCGTCGAGCGCCTGGCGAACCATGTCGGTCATGATCTGGGTCTCGGCTTCCGTTGCCGGATCGGGTCGCCCACCCATCGCGGCAACGCGAATGGAGCCGTGGCCGACGAGTTGCGCGACGTTGAGGGCGACGCCGCGAGCGGACAGCGCATCGAGGAACGAACCCATGGTCGACCAGTCGTAGTCGAGTTCGTCGTCGTGCAGCATGCCGCCGATGCGGCTCATCTTGCGCCGGTCTGCGAGCGGCGCGGGTGAAGACCCGCAGTTGCCGGCGACGATGGTGGTGATGCCCTGCTCAAGGAGTGGCGCCAGGGTCGCGCCATGGTTCGGCTGAGGCAGCACCCAGTCGGAGTGCGAGTGCATGTCGATGAAGCCGGGCGCGAGGGTCAGCCCCGTACATTCGATGACTTCAGCCGCGGCGGTGCCGAGATCGCCACCCACCGCGGTCAGACGGCCATCGGTAACCAGCACATCGCCGACGACGCCCGGTGCACCGGAGCCGTCGATGATGTTTGCGCGTTTGAAGAGCAATGTTGCCACGGCGTGCCTCCCGTTCAGCGTCCACCGGTATAGTGACGCGCCTGGAATGAGAGTGCCAATGACCGAGCAGGTGTACGGCGTACATGCGGTGGCGGCGTTGCTCGGCAGCGACCCCGGACGCGTGCGCGCCTTGTGGGTGCTCGACGGTCGCGATGATGCGCGGCTGCGCGACGTGGTTGCGGCTGCGAACGCGGCGGGCATCCGGATCGAACGCAAGGGACGTCGCGAGCTGGACCGGGCGACCGACGGCGGCCGTCATCAAGGTGTGCTGGCCATCTGTGCCGCCACCGTGCTCGCTTCCGAAAGCGAGTTCGAGCTGCGATTTCCTCTGTTGCCGGATCCGAAATTCATTCTGGTGCTCGACGGCGTCATGGACCCCCGCAATCTCGGCGCCTGCCTGCGGAGCGCCGAAGCCGCAGGTGTTTCGGCCGTGCTGCTCCCAAAGCGGCGCAGCGCGCCGGTTTCCGAGGTGGCCCGCAAGACCGCGAGCGGTGCAGCGGAGTCGCTGTTCATCGTCGAGGTAACGAACCTCGTGCGGCGCCTCGAATGGCTGAAGGCGGCCGGGGTCTGGGTGATCGGTACGGCCGGCGATGCCGCGACCGCCTGGACAGCCATCGACTACGTCAAGCCGGTCGCCCTCGTGCTGGGTGGCGAGGGCAAGGGGATGCGCGCGCTCACCCGGGAGACATGCGACGAGCTCGCGTCCATCCCGATGGCCGGGGCAGTCTCCAGTCTCAATGTGTCCGTCGCGACCGGCATTCTGCTGTTCGAGGTGGTGAGGCAACGGCGCGCTGCGGTCTGACCCGGGCTTGCCGGCGGATCCCCTCGCCCTTAGAATGCGCGCCCCTTCCTTGCTTCACGCCGGCCGCACAAAGCGGAATCGAGCGGAAGCGACTACGCCGAAAGGAGGCTAGATGCGACATTACGAGGTCGTCTTTCTCGTGCACCCCGATCAAAGCGATCAGGTCCCGGGAATGATCGAACGCTACAAAGCGCTCATCGAGCGCGGCCAGGGCCAGGTCCACCGAACGGAAGACTGGGGCCGGCGGCAACTGACCTTTCCGGTCAACAAGATCCACAAAGCCCACTACGTGTTGATGAACATTGAAGTGAACGCCGATACGCTCGAAGAGCTCACGAGCGCGTTCCGGTTCAACGACGCCGTCCTGCGCAACCTCATCATCAAGCGCGACGGACCCGAGACGGGAGACTCGAAGATCTATCTGGAAGAGCTGCGTGACCAGGAAAAGGATCGCGAGCGTGACCGGCGTCGCGAGGAAGAACTCGCGGCCCGCCGCGAGCAGAACGATTCCGACGCGAACACCGACAACGGCGAGCAGGAGGACTGAGCATGGCACGCCACTACCGTCGCAAAAAATACTGCCGATTCACCGCGGAAGGCATCAAAGAGATCGACTACAAGGATCTCGACCTGCTGAAGCAGTACATCACCGAGACGGGCAAGATCGTGCCCAGCCGGATTACGGGTACCAGTGCCAAGTACCAGCGCCAGCTGGCGCTTGCGGTGAAGCGAGCGCGCTATCTCGCGCTGCTGCCCTACACCGACCAGCACAATTGATCGGGAGCCATCACCATGAACGTCATACTGCTGGAGCGTATCCGTAACCTGGGCGACCTCGGAGAAGAGGTCGGAGTCAAGGCCGGATTTGCGCGTAACTATTTGATTCCAAAAGGCAAAGCAGTGCGGGCCACCGCCGACAATCGGGGCGTCTTCGAAGCACGGCGGGCCGAGCTCGAGCGCGTCGCGGCCGAGCGGCTGGGGGTTGCCGAGGGCCGGGCCGCGCGGTTGAAGGACGTCGCGGTCACCATTGCTGCGAAAGCTGGGGACGAAGGCAAGCTGTACGGTTCGGTGGGTACGGCAGACATCGCGGATGCCGTCACGGCACTCGGTACCGAGGTCGCGAAGAGCGAAGTGCGGATGCCGGAGGGTGTGATCCGCGTGGTCGGCGAATACGAGATCGACCTGCAGTTGCACAGCGATCTGACGGTCACGGTCAAGGTGACGGTCGTACCCGAGTAGGGCTGATTTCGGGGCAAAAAAAAGGGTCGGCTGATGCCGACCCTTTTCGTTTGGGCCTCTTATTCGATTCAGGCGTTTGCCCGAATCAGGGCCTTAGACGTTGCTGGCCGCCTGGCGGACCGCAGCCGATACGTCGGAGGCGGCGTCAGCGGTGCTGGTGGCAGCCTGGCTGACGGCGCGCTTGGTCTTGGTGACCGCATCCTGACCGAACAGGCGGCGGGCCATGGCGCGCATCGCTTCGAAGTTTTCCCGGGTCAGCTCGCTCTGGGCGCGCACGGAACCGGTGATTTCCTCGGCGATAGCGGTGTAGAAGCGACGCTCGATGGAAACGACGTCACCGAGGCCTTTCACGCTACGGAACGCGTCGAGGCGCTCGCGATTGGCCTTGATGACACCTTCCACGACTTCGCGCTGGATGTCGAACTGCTTGGTGACCGACTTGGCGGTCAGATCGTTTGCGTCGGTCAAGAACTCTTGGGCTCGGGTCACTGCACTCATGGTTTTCTCCTGAAATTGGTGCGTTGCAACAACAACGGCGCGAACTCTATCGATCGGCCCCGAGGTCGTCAAGAACTTTTTTTGTGCGGTGCCGCAAAATACGCCAGAGCCCGCGTCATTACTGGGCTTGCGGCCGAAAGCAGGTTTGTGCAGACGCACCTGCGCGGGCTGGGTGTGCGGGTATCGGCAATCTCTCCTTGACTGCCCCGCCGCAATGGCAAAGTCTTGCTCGCCCCAGTCGCTGGCTGGTCCACTTCGATGCCAAACCATGTCTGAAGAACCGGAACGTCGCTCCCCGGGCTCGGTGACCGCCCATCTCAAGGTGCCGCCGCACTCCGTCGAAGCGGAGCAGTCGGTGCTGGGCGGTCTCATGCTGAACAACGACGCCTGGTTCAACGTCGCCGACATCATTTCCGCCAAAGATTTCTACCGCACCCAGCATCAGATCATCTTCGAAGTGCTGGCTGCGCTGGCAAACGCCAACGAGCCGCTCGATGTGGTGACGCTCTCGGAAGCGCTCACCACACGCGCGCTCCTCGACAAGGCCGGTGGCATCGCTTACCTCGCCGAACTCACCGAGAGCACGCCCGGGGCGAGCAACGTCGTGGCCTACGCGCAGATCGTCCGCGAGCGATCCACGCTCCGGCAGCTGATCAGTGCGGCGAACAAGATCGCCGAGTCGGCATTCCAGACTCACGGTCGGCCGAGCAGCGAGTTGCTCGACATGGCGGAGTCGGAGGTCTTCCGCATTCATGAAGGACGCCTGCGCGACGGTGGCCCCGAAGCCGTGGGTCCGCTCCTGACGCGTGCGGTGGAGCGCATCGAGAAACTCTATGCGACGCGCAGCCACATCACCGGGCTCGCCACCGGCTTCGATGATCTCGACCGAAAGACCTCCGGTCTGCAGCCATCCGACCTGATCATCGTGGCGGGCCGTCCCTCGATGGGTAAGTCGAGTCTCGCCATGAACCTCGCCGAGCATGCCCTCATGGTGCCGGGCGAAGGTGCGGTGCTCGTTTTCTCCATGGAGATGCCGAGCGATCAACTCGTGATGCGAACGCTGTCTTCCCTCGGCCGCATCGATCAGACGCGCATGCGCACGGGCGACATGAAAGACGACGACTGGCCGCGCTTCACCTCCGCTGTCAGTCAATTGAAGGACAAGCCGCTCTACATCGACGACACGCCGGCATTGACCCCCAATGAACTTCGCACCCGCGCTCGACGCGTCAGTCGTGAGTCCGGTGGTCTGCGCCTGATCGTGGTCGACTACCTGCAGCTCATGCGCTCGAACGAAAAGGCCGACAACCGCACCGGTGAGATCTCGGAGATCTCACGGTCGTTGAAGGCGATCGCCAAGGAGATGCGTTGTCCGCTGGTTGCCTTGTCGCAGTTGAACCGAAGTCTCGAGAGTCGGCCGAACAAGCGCCCGCTGATGTCGGATCTTCGTGAAAGCGGAGCAATAGAACAGGATGCAGACGTGATTCTGTTCATCTACCGCGACGAGGTCTACAACCCGGAGTCGCCCGACAAGGGCACCGCCGAGATCATCATCGGCAAGCAGCGCAACGGACCGATCGGCATGGTGCGGCTCGCCTTCATCGGCAACCTGACGAAGTTCGAGAACTTCACGCCCAACGACTATTCGGACTACATGCGCTGATGGCCAAGGCCAAGACCGCGTACGTCTGCAACGAGTGCGGCGAAGAGCACATGCAGTGGCAGGGCCAGTGTGCGTCCTGCGGTATCTGGAACTCGTTGTCGCGCGTCAGCCTCGGATCCGGGAGCAAGCGCAGCGATCGCGCCATCGGGTATGCCGGCGCGCGCGCAGATGTCAAACGCCTGGCCGATGTCGACGGCAGCGAAGCGGCGCGGATTCCCTCCGGATTTGCAGAACTCGATCGCGTGCTCGGTGGCGGCTTCGTCGCGGGTTCGGTCGTGTTGATCGGCGGTGATCCGGGCGCGGGCAAAAGCACGCTGTTGCTCCAGGTTTCGACCGCACTCGCGATGCGCCTGCCGGTGCTGTACGTGTCGGGTGAAGAGTCGCTGGAACAGCTCGCCATGCGAGCGCGCCGGCTGGGGCTGCCGCTCGACGGCTTGCAGGTCGCCTCCGAGTCTCGCGCCGAAGAGGTTGCCTCGATCATCGAACGCGACGCACCGGCACTGGTCGTCGTCGACTCGATTCAGGTGATGCAGATGGCGGGTGTGGAGAGTCTGCCGGGGAGTGTCACGCAGGTGCGTGAGACAGCGGGTTTCTTCACGCGGCTCGCCAAGCAGCGCGGCACCATCTTCGTTCTCGTCGGACACGTCACGAAGGAAGGCAATCTCGCCGGCCCGAAGGTGCTCGAGCACATGATCGATTGCTTCGTGATGCTCGATAGCCCCGCGGGATCGCGCTATCGCACCTTGCGCGGCATCAAGAACCGGTTCGGGGCCGTCAACGAACTCGGCGTGTTTGCAATGACCGATCGCGGATTGAAGGAAGTTGCGAACCCGTCGGCGATCTTCCTCGAGCGCGGCGCGCAGGCGTCTCCGGGCAGCATCGTCACCGTGTCCTGGGAAGGTACGCGTCCGCTCCTGGTGGAGATTCAGGCGCTCGTCGATCAGGTGCAGAGCGGCTATTCGCGTCGCGTCGCCGTCGGTCTCGACACCCAACGCCTCGCGATGCACCTGGCCGTGCTGCATCGACACGGCGGCATTGCACTCGCGGATCAGGATGTGTTCGCCAACGTCGTTGGCGGTGTGCGCATCTCCGAGACGGCTGCGGACCTCGCTTTGATACTCGCGGTGTTGTCGAGCTTCCGCAGTCGTACGCTCCCGCGCGAGCTGATCG
>JBFKCZ010000128.1:0-7094 GCA_041620035.1 Pseudomonadales bacterium | reverse complement strand
TCTCGCGCGCGAGTTCGCCGTGGACGCCCGGAGCGATGTCTGGTCTCCTGCGAATCTCGAGTGTGCGAGTCAGCAGGTCGAGCGTGGTCTGATTCGGGTCGATGCCGATGAACTCACTTATCCCCTCCACATCATGATTCGCCATGGAATCGAGCGCGACCTCATCGCGGGAGCGATCGAAGTCAACGACGTTCCATCGGCGTGGGACGAGGGCATGCGCTCGCTCCTGGGGATCGATACGGCCGGCAACTTCCGCGACGGATGCATGCAGGACGTGCACTGGTTCGCGGGTCTGTTCGGTTACTTTCCCTGCTACACCCTCGGTGCGGTGATCGCGGCACAACTCTTCGCCACGGTCAGGGCGGAGATCCCCGACATCGATGACGCGGTGCGCGGTGGCCGGTTCGACGGGCTGCGCGCCTGGCTGCGCCGGGCGGTACACGGTCGCGGTCGCCTGCTCGACGGCCTGTCCCTCGTGGCGGCCGCCACGGGCAAACCGTTGGCTGTGGACGACTATGTGCACCATCTTCCGAGCCGATACGGATCGGCGGCGTCGTGATGGGGCAAATCGATGCATTGCGCGACTTCGTCGCGACCCATCCGCGCCTGATGGTGCTGACCGGTGCGGGCATCAGCACCGGCTCGGGCATCACCGACTACCGCGACGCGAATGGGCAGTGGAAACGCTCGCCACCGATGGACATCCAGACGTTTCGCGCATCGCCACGCAATCGTGCGCGCTACTGGTCGCGGAGCATGGCCGGCTGGCCGATCGTGGCCGCGGCGCAGCCGAACGACGCGCACCGCGCGCTCGTGGCGCTCGAGGCGCAGCAACGCCTGGTGGGTGTCGTGACGCAGAACGTCGATGGTCTGCATGACGCGGCAGGTCAGCGCCGGATCGTTTCGTTGCACGGCCGATTGAGTGAGGTCGTGTGTCTCACCTGTGGCGCACAGACGGCGCGCGCCGACTGGCAGCGTTGGCTCATCGAACGCAATGGACCACCCGCCGCACAAACTGCGCCGGCACCGGATGGCGATGCTGACGTCGTGGTCGATCTGGAGGGATTTCAGTCGCCGGCATGCGACGCCTGTGGCGGCGTTCTGAAACCCGATGTGGTGTTCTTCGGCGAGTCGGTGCCGCGGGCACGCGTCGAGCGCTGCCGGGAGATGCTGGCCGATGCCGACGCCTTGCTGGTGCTCGGTTCGTCACTGATGGTGTACTCGGGCTTTCGCTTCTGCCGCGCGGCGAGTGAGGCAGGCAAACCGGTGGCGATCGTCAATCTGGGACACACGCGTGCCGACGCTCTGGCCGCCGTGAAGCTGGAGGCCGACTGCGGTGCTGCGTTGCGGGCGCTGTTGGGGGCGACGCCGAGCCGGGTCGAGGCGGCTTTGCTTTAAGGGACGGACGCGGCACTATGGGGCGTCGCAAACGGACGCCTTGCAACGTGCGGTACGGCCTTCGATCAAGCGTAATCGTCATTGCCCTGTCGGTATTTCTCCGACCGGAACCGCTCGGCGCGGAAGAGCCCGCGAAACCCCTCGACCCCGTCGTAGAGAAGATCATCGACTCACCGCTCAGCGACGAGGACTACGCCGACGCCGTGTTCTGCGTCGACGGCCGCATGCTCGATACCGTCGAGATCATCGACGCGAGCCGATTGCTGTTTCATGGCCGCCGCGGCCGGGTGTGGCTGAATCAGCTTCGCCAACCGTGCTTTGGCCTCGCCCCGGGAAGGACGCTGCAGTTCAAGCTGCAGGGAAGCCGCTACTGCAATCTCGATTCCTTCCGGGCGGTGGATACGACCGGTGCGATGCGCGGGCAGGTGACTGGCCTCTGTGTGCTCAACACCTTCGAGCCAGTCAGCGAAATGCAGGCCGGGCTGATCCGCGAGTCGACCGACCGGTATCGACGGGCCGGCGTGCGGCCCAAGGAAGACGCCACTAACGCCGAGCGTGCTGCGGACGCCGAGGAGAAGGGTGCGGAGCCCGCCGGGAGCGGGGGCGATGCCGATGGCAAACCTTGAGGGAGTTGTGCCGCGGAGTGCGGTGACCGCCGTGCTTCTATTCGGAGCCGTGGAAGCCGTGGGCGCGGGTCTGTCGGGGAAGGCCGCGATTGACGAGATCCTCGCGCAGGAAGCCGTGAGCGACGACCATGTCGACATTCGACGATGCATTCCCGCCAATCGGATTCGCGGCGTCATCGTACTGAGCGAGACGAAACTCTTGTTCGCCGGGCGTAGCGAGCATTGGTTGATGCAACTGGCGGCGCGATGCCCCGGGTTGGCACCCGGGTCGAGGATTTCCTTCGAGAGAAGGAGTCCCAACCGTCTCTGCGCGTTCGATTCGGTTCGGATCCACGAAGGCCGTAGTCTTCGTCGACTGTATCCCGGAGCCCGGTGCAATCTGGCTAAGTTCGAATCCGTGACCGTCGAACAGGTGGCGGCACTCGTTGATCACAGGCAGAGCCAGCGAGCCGCCACCCAATGATCCTCGCCGCCGTGCTGATCGGCGCGATCGCGCTGAGTGATGCCGCTGCACCCGATGCGTGCACTGACCTGTCGAGCCACGACCTCGAGACGCTGGCGCGTTTTCAGTTCGCGCAGAACACGCGGGTCGATTCCGCCGAGCTGCCCGTCAGCCGAGCCGTGCGCGTCGGCAAGGTGCGCGTGGTGCGCCAGCCGATCTTCGATGCCGACAATCCTGCCGAAGATCGATGGCTGTACCGTGCCGCCGACGCCCTGCACATGGACACGCGCGAGAGCGTGATCCGCCGAGTAGTGCTGTTCAGCGAGGGCGAGCGGGTCGAAGTTACGGATCTCGTCGAGAGCGAACGCATTCTCCGCCAGAAGCCCTACCTGTACGACGCTCGCGTGCTGCCGCGCCGGTTGTGCGGTGACGTACTGGATGTCGACATCGTGACGCGCGACGTCTGGACGTTGAATCCCCGCGTGGAGCTGTCGCGGTCTGGGGGCGATGACAGTTTCGGGATCGGTCTGACGGACGCCAACATCTTTGGCACGGGCAGCGAGTTGTCTGCCGGCTACAGCGCCGATGAGGATCGCAAGGGTGTGGACCTCTTCTACTACGATCCGAACGTGGCGGGCTCACGGGTTTCGTTGACGGGTTTCTTCTCGGACAACGACGATGGTGATCGCCAGTACGTCGATGTCCGGCACCCGTTCTACGCGCTCGACGTGCCTTACTCGATCGGTGCCTTAGTCGACTTCGTCGACGAAGAGGACGGTTTGTACTTCCGCAACCGGGAGTTTGCCGAGTTCCGTCGCCAGGTGCGTCACATCGGCGCTTCGGGTGGCATCTCGCTCGGTCGGCGCGACGCTCACGTGCGCCGGTTGCTGATGGGATATCGCGTCGAAGATCACGAGTTCGCGCCGCTGCCGGGTCGCCCCGCGCCGTTACCGTTTCCCCAGGATCGCCGCTTCGGATATCCCTTCATCGGCTTCGAGAGTGTGGAAGACGAGTATGCGGTGGCCGTGAACGTCGACCGCATTCAGCGCACCGAAGACCTGTTCGTGGGTGAGCGCGTGCTCGTGGAACTCGGCTACTCGAACGGCACACTCGGTGGCGACGAGGCGCGCCGGGCAGTGTTTCGATTGAGCTATCAGGATACGAAGTACGCCATCGGGCGCGACCTCCTGAAGTTCGGTGCCAACGCCCGCGGCTACTGGAATTTCGATGCCGACGAAGAGGAGGAATTCGTCGCCCGTGCCTTTGCCGACTACCGCCGCCGCCAGGGTGAACGGTTCAGTTTCGCCGCGGCGCTCTCGGTGACCTACACGAGCAACCTGTTCGCCGATCAGCAGTTGCTGCTGGGCGGTGAAACGGGCCTGCGCGGATACCCCAGCCGCTACCAGTGGGGTGACCGCAGCTTCGTGCTGAATCTGGAAGAACGATACTTCTCGGACGTCTACCTGTGGCGGCTCATTCGTCTCGGCTATGCAGCGTTCATCGACGTTGGCCGCGCGTGGTTTCCAGGGGATCCGGACTCCGACGCCTACGGCGTGCTCGCGAACGTGGGTGTCGGGTTGCGACTCGAGTCGACGCGCACGCGGCGCGACCGTCTCTACCACATCGACGTGGGCGTACCACTCGTCGATGGCGTCGACGCGGATGCCGTGCAGTTGTCGTTCACCGTGAAATCTCAGCTGTGAGCGCGAATCTGTCGCTACGAGTGGTCGATGGCGACGCCGAGCGGCGCGCGGTGGTCGAGTTGGCGCGACGCATCTGGTTCGAGCACTACCCGGGCATCATCAGCTTCGCACAGATCCACTACATGCTGGAGCGTGGCTACCGACCCGACATCATTGCGAACGAGCAACGCGACGGCATCGAATGGCACACGGCATCGATCGACGATGTGTCGATCGGATTCATTGCCTTCGGGCCCTGGGGGCGGGAGACGAAGATACACAAAGTCTACGTACTCGAGCGCGCGCGGCGCACGGGCGCTGGACGCGCGCTGATGGACATCGCACACGCCGCAGCTGCAAGGAATGGAGCCGACGCGCTCGTGCTTTCGGTGAACAAGAACAACCTCGGCTCGGTGCGGGCGTATCTCGCCCTCGGCTTCTCGTTCGCTGCGCGGGTGCGCATGCCGATCGGCCACGGCTTCGTGATGGATGACTACGTGATGCGGCTGCCGCTGGCGAGCGGGAAGGAGGGTGTCATTAAGGCTTGATCGAAGCCTGTGGGAGCGGGCTTGCCCGCGAATGACCGAATGATTTCCTTACGTTCGTTCGCGCCCAAGGGCGCTCCCACAGCGGCTCCGCGCTCCCGCGGCGTGGAAGGAAGGGATTAGGCGGCGCGATCCGTGCGGATGGCGCGCTGAATGGCGGCGGAGAGTTCGCGTCCCGACACCGGCTTCATGATGCTCATGGTGATCGACGGGCTGCGTTCCGCGGCGTCGTCGAGAAACCCGCTCATCAGCACTACGGGAATGTCCTTGCGCAGCTTGCGGGCTGCGAGGGCGAACTCGAGTCCGGTCATGCCCGGCATCAGATTGTCCGTGACGATGGCATCGATGGCGTCGGGATCTTCCTGCAGTCGCCGCAGGGCGGTTTCGGCCTGGGTGAATGCCTGTACCTGGTAGCCGAGGTTCTCGAGCAGGTCCCTCGATGCGCGCACCACGGAGTCGTCGTCGTCGACGAGCATCACCCGCTCGTTGTGCCTCGCCGGAGACGGCGCCGGTCGCGCGATTTCGATCGTGTGCTTGCGCGCGCTCGGCAAACGAACCGTGAACTCGGAGCCGCGGCCGACTTCGCTGGTGACGGTGATCGTCCCACCGTGATCGGTCACGATGCCATGCACCACGGACAAACCGAGCCCGCTGCCGTGCCCAATGTCCTTGGTCGTGAAGAACGGCTCGAATATCCGGTCGAGAATCTCGGGCGGCATACCGGCGCCGGTGTCCGCGACGCGCAGCACTACTTCGTCGCGCTCCTGGCTCAAGCGCACGCGGATCTCTCCATGCGCGCCCGTCATCGCTTGTGCCGCATTGGTGCACAGGTTCGCCACCACCTGATGAATCTGGCCGGGATTCGCATGGATCGCGGGTGTGGAAGGATCGATGTCCACGTCGATCGCGATCGAACTCGGTATCGTCGCGCGCATCAGCGCCATGGCGTCTTCGAGCACTTCGGCGGGATCGATCAGCCCCTTCTGCGCAGTTTCGGCACCTCGCCGGCTGAACGTCAGGATCTGTTGCACCAGGTCGCGTGCCTTGAGCGCGGCGCCATAGATTGCTTTCACCTTCGCGGCCGAGTCGTCGGGCAGCTGGCGGTCCATGAGGACGGTGCTGTAACCCATGATCGGTGTGAGCAGGTTGTTGAAGTCGTGGGCGATTCCGCCGGCCAGCGTGCCAACCACTTCGAGCCGTTGGGAAAACTGCAACTGCACCTGCAGCCGCCGCTCCTCGGTGATATCTACCGCGATGACGAGATCGGCATCCACGGTTTCGTCGACGCCGGCATCGAATGGCACACGGCTTACGATCAGCCGCCTGACGCCATCGACGTGCTCGAACCAGATCTCGTCGTTCGGCTTGGCGGTACCTGCCGTGATCAGCAGCCCGTCGGGATGCCGAGTGCGCTCCGCGAAGAACGTGCCATCGATCAGATGCTCGGGTTCCGTGCCGTACGCCCGCGCGAGGGCGCGATTGGCGAACAACAGGCTGCCGTCACGTCGCACCGCGAAGATGAGATAGGGCACGTGGTCGACGATGTTACGTAGCAGTGCCTCGGTGCCGGCAAGCGCTTCCTGGGCGCGTCTGCGTTCGGTGATGTCGGTTTCTGCAGCGCGGCGGGCGCTCAGCAGGTCGTCGATCACCGCGTTGTAGGCCCGTGCCAGATCGCGAACCTCTTCCGGTCCGGCCTCGGACATGCGCACCGAGAGCTGCCCGCGCCCCAGCGCGCGGGCCGAGTGAGTGAGCGCACGCAGTGGCTTCACCTCGCGGGCGGCGAGGCGCCTGCCGAGTACGGAGGCCACGAGCAGTACGAGCAGACCCAGCGCCACGATGGGAATCATCGCGTCGGTGACTTCCCGCAGAATCCGTTCTCGGGACACGAAGGCGTGCAGGGTCATGACCGGATCGGCATTCACCGTGATGGCAGCGGTCGGCGCGACCTGGTCGGCCGATGCGTTGGAGGCACTTTCCTCGGTCGCGCAGGCGCCGCCGTTGGGACCTGAGCGTTCGACGAGCAGCGCGCCGTTTGCACCGTACAGGCAGACGCGCGCGATGCCCTCGTGCAGCCGGCGTGCGGAGATCGATTTGGAGAGGGACGCGACATCGTCTTCCGATGCGCCCTGCAGGTCGCTCTGGACGTGCAGCGCGAACAGTTCCGATTCGGCTTCGAGACGCTTCTGAACATCACGGTATTGCGTGACGCCCACGACGATCAGCATCGTGAGAAGGGCAACCGCGGTGACGAGGCGGATCAGATGGTGAACGCTTTGTTCCAGCGTAGCGGGTGCGCTCAATGTCCTGCCGACTGCCGGTTGCCTGGCTGGCCGCAAGCATCGGGATTGATCGCCGACGTGTCAAATGGTCGAGCGGGCGATTTCGCCGAGACGCTCGAGAC
>JBFKCZ010000127.1:0-7168 GCA_041620035.1 Pseudomonadales bacterium | reverse complement strand
GGTACGCAAGCTGCTCGATGGCATCGAACGCCAGTATAGCGATGTGCTCGACCGGGAAGGGCGCGTGGCCTTCGAACGGATCGGGGGCCTGAGCGACGACGCACTGCGTCTGCTCGCGCGCCTGTGGAGCCGCACGGGGCCCGTCTTTCGAGTCGACACGCTTGCCTATCGCGAGATCGGTGACATGCCCCGGGCACTGGCCGAACTCGAAAGCGCCGGTCTCATCGCGATAAATGCGGGCTGTGCAGCTGACCGCGTGCTCGGCCGTCTCACGCGCGCCGAACTGGACGAACTGTTCGGACGCCGAAGCGGCGTTCTCAAGGCCGCCCGGATCACCGAACTCTGCGGTCGGTACCCCGAGCCGCTCATTCGCGCCAGGATCGCCGCGAGGTTTCCCTGGTGCACGCTCGCGTGCGCGCCAGCGTTCGAGACCTTCAGCCTCCTTTTCTTCGGCGGGCGCACGCACGACCTCGCGACTTTCGTACTCGAAGACCTTGGCGTGGTCCGCTACGAGCCCTATCGCGTGGATCGATGCACGCGGCAATTCGATACCCGCGCCGACCTCCGGCGCTATCTCGAACTGGTCGACCTGAGGAGGTGGCTGCATCGTCTCGAAGCGCAATGGCAGTCATCGTCGGCGCAGTGCCTGCTGGAGGCCCTCTGGGAACCGGAGCGCTCCCGCACACTGGAACAGCGGCGCGGTCGCATACTCAATCAACTCGGACGCGCCGCGGAGCGTGCCAAGGACTTCGACGTTGCCCTCGGAGCTTATGCGCGCTTGAAGGTTCCGCCGGCTCGAGAGCGTACCGTTCGCGTTCTGAAACGGCTGGGCGACGAGACTTCTGTACAGGACTGGCTCACTACCATCGCAGCACGTCCGCTGACCGCCACGGAACGCGTGTTCGCCGACGGCTACGCGCGCCGCCGTCCGCGGCTCATCGAAGACCGTCTGGATCTGCCGTGTGCGCCGGCCTCCACGGTCGAGACGGCCGCGCTCGAACACCTTCTGGCTGTGGATAGCGTCGGCCGGCACATGGAAAACCGGCTTCCGCTCGGCATGCTCGGGCTCGCATTCTGGCGTGAAATCTTCACGCCCGTACCGGGCACCTTCGTCAACGCTTATCAGTCGGCGCCGCTCGATCTGTACTGGCCGGACTTTCGCGCTGCGCGCGCGGGACCGATCGCCGCGCGACTTTCCGACATACGATGCGCCCGGCGATTGCGGGCGTCGGTACTCGAAACGTGGCAGGCGCGTCACGGTGTGGCCAGCGCGCTCGTGAACTGGAGCGCCTTCGACGTCGAACTGATCGAGCGCCTCATTCGCGATGTGCCGGCGCCGGATTGGGTACTTCTCTTCGACTACATGCTCGATGACCTCGCCCAGACTCGAACGGGATTCCCCGATCTCGTGGTGCTGCATGGGCCGGGCCGCTATGAATTCGTCGAAGTGAAGGGGCCCGGGGACCAGATTCGTCCGGAGCAGCGCATCTGGTTCGAGTTCTTTAGACGCCATGATCTCCGGGCCCGCGTGTTGCGAGTGACCTGGTGAAGGTGTCCGCACGCCAGCTCGCGCAGTTCTGCTGCCGCGAAGGCGACATTCACTATCGCTACGACGAGTCGACCCGCGCAGAGGAGGGCATTGCGACTCAGAAGCGACTGCAGCGCGAGCGCCTGGGCAATCCCGAGTACCAGCGCGAAGTGAGCGTTCAAGTCGAGCGGCGGGTTGGGCGGCGGCAGGTGACCGTGGCGGGACGAATCGACGGCTTCGACTCGACTGGGGCGCTGCCGGTACTGGAAGAGTACAAGGCGACCCGCACGGAGCCCGAGGCGCTGCATCGCCACGCCGGCGCGATGCACACGGGGCAGCTGAAAATTTATGCGGGCATCCTCGCCGCTGCCGGTAATCCGGCCGAGGCGTTCCGGTTGAAGCTGATCTACTGTCATCCCGACACGCTCGCCACGATGCAAGTGGCGTTCGATACGCATCGCGACGAAGCACTGACGTTCCTCGACGCGGCCCTTCGCACCTATACGCTGGCCATTGCGCGACTCGAGCTGCATCGTGCGCGTCGCAACCGGAGGCTTGCGTCGCTCGACTTCCCTTATGGTTCCTTTCGCGGCGCACAGCGAACGCTCGCCCGTTCGGTGTACCGAACCGCACGCGACGGCGGTGCCTTGATTGCGGAGGCGCCCACCGGGGCCGGGAAGACGGCGGGTGTGCTGTTTCCGACGCTGCGAGCCATGGGTGAAGGTCTCATCGATCGCACCGTCTTCCTCACTTCGCGGGGAACCGGCGCACACGCTGCCGAAGTAACCCTGCGAAAACTCCATCCGCCCGACAGGTCGATGCGATCGGTGATGATCACTGCCAAGCACAAAGTCTGCTTCCAGGTCGAACCGGTGTGCGATCCCAATGTCTGTGAGTTCGCGGCGGGGTACTACGATCGCGCACCCGCCGCGGTGGCGGAACTCAATGGGTACGGGTTCATGGATCGCGCCGCGATCGAGGCAACGGCGCGCGCGCACCGCGTGTGCCCCTTCGAGCTTTCGCTCGATGCGGCGGTCTGGGCCGATGTGACGGTATGCGACTACAACTACGTCTTCGATCCGGTGGTGCGCCTGCAACGCCTGCAGGGCATTACGCAGGATCGCACCCAGCTCCTCGTCGACGAAGCCCATCAGCTCGGCGATCGAGTACGCGACGCGCTGTCGGCCGCCATCGACCGCGATCTGGTGAGCAAGGCACTCGAAGCAGTGGGTGCGGGCGCGATACGCGCAGCGATCGAGCGGCTCGATCGCCAGATGATGAAGTTGAAGCGCAGCGAGGTTCTTCGGCAGGGACTATCGAAGGATGCGTACGAGTGCATCGTCGTATGGCCGGCGCCCTTGTTGAGATCGGCACAGTCGGTGCTCGATGCTCTGGGCGCCGAGTCCGAACCCACCGAGGAAATGGCGGAAGTTCGCGCACTCGGTTACGCATTGGCCCGAATCGTTCGTACGGAAACGTGGTATGCGCCGGAACGCTTCGCGGTGTTCCTGCGCGGCGATCGACGCCATTGGGCGATCGAGATTCGTTGCCTGGATCCGGGTCCTCACATCGGTGAGGCGCTGTCCGACTTCCACGGTCATGTGCGATTCTCGGCAACACTAAGGCCACTGTCGTATTTCGCCCGCCTGCACGGCGTCGCACAGCCCAATGCGCTGCAACTGCCGAGCCCGTTTGCGGCCGATCAGCTCGAAGTGCTCGTGGTGCGCGATGTGTCGGTACGCTTCCGCGACCGCAGTCGAAGTCTCGATGCGTTGCTGCACGTGATCGAAGCGGTGACCCAGTCACGCACCGGAAACTACATTGTCGCCTTGCCATCCTTCGAGTACCTGCAACAGGTAGTGGAGGCGTATCGGGCGCGAAGTTCGAGTCACGCGTGCATCGCTCAGCACCGCGACATGGACGAGTCGCTTCGTAAGTCGTTCATCGACCAGTTCGAAGCCGACCCGCAGCACACGTTGGTTGGATTCGTGGTACTTGGTGGTGTGTTCGCCGAGTCGGTGGATCTACCCGGAGATCGGCTGATCGGCATGGTGGTTGTGGGCCTCGGTCTACCACCACCGAGCCTGGAACGGCAGTGTCTTGCAGCCTGCTTTGGCGAATTGGGCTCGATCGCCGCGTATGAGCAGCCGGCCATGACGCGAATTGTCCAGGCAGCCGGACGCATCATTCGCACCGAGAACGACCGGGGCGTGCTGTGTCTCGTGGACGACAGATACCTCGACCCCAATTTCTCCCGCTACCTTCCGGCGCATTGGCATCCGCGTGCCGTTCGCAGTTCTGACGTCGAAGCGGCGCTTTATACGTTCTGGAATAGCAGATAACCTTCCCCGCCTTTCAGCGCGGACCAGACATGGAACTACGACGCACAAAGATCATCTGCACGATCGGTCCAGCGACCGCGAGCTACGAAATGCTGGAGCAGCTGCATGCGGCAGGCATGAACGTCGTGAGGCTCAACATGTCGCACGCCTCGCACGAGGATGCGGGCGCGATGATTCGATGGGTGCGTACGCTCAATCGTAAGGTTGCTCACCCGGTGGCCGTAATGCTCGACACACAGGGCCCCGAGATTCGCACGGGCGTGATCGCCCATCCTGTGGAGCTCAAGAATGGAGAAGTCGTCTCGCTCACGGTGCGCGACGAGGTAGACGTAGAACACACCTCCATCCACGTGAGCTATGAAGACCTGGTGACGTCGGTCGACGTCGGAGATCGCATCAGCGTCGACAATGGCCTCATCAACTTCGAGGTGCTCGAAAAGGAGGGCCACACGCTGACCTGCCGTGTGGTCGACGGCGGTGTACTCGGCAGCAAGAAGCACGTGAATCTCCCGGGCGTTCGCGTCAACCTGCCCGCGATCACCGAAAAGGACGTCCGTGACATCGAGTTCGGCATCGCCAACGACATCGACTTCATCGCCCTGTCTTTCGTTCGCTCGGCCGATGACATCGATGCGCTGCGGAAGTTGTTGGGCCGGAAGTCCGACAAGGTCCAGATCATTGCCAAGATCGAAGACCGTGAAGGTGTTGCGAACATGGACGCGATCGCGCAGGTAGCCGATGGCATCATGGTGGCGCGGGGCGACCTCGGGATCGAAACCAACATCGCCGAACTCCCGAACATACAGCGGCGCCTCGTGCGCACGTGCGCGATCCGCGGCCGCCGATCGATTGTGGCCACACATCTCCTGGAATCGATGATCGCCAATCCCATTCCGACGCGCGCAGAGGTCACCGATGTCGCCAATGCGATCTACGAGGGCGTGGACGCGGTAATGCTGTCGGGGGAAACGAGTATCGGGAAGCACCCCGTTCGCTGCGTTGCGCAGCTCGACGCGATCGCCCGCCACAGCGAGCGATTGCCGAGCCTCGGCTTCGAGAGCGAGCTCATCGCGACCAACGACAAGCAGCACGTCGCACGCTCGGCGACACAGCTGGCCGAGTCGATCAACGCGGCGGGAATCGTGGTGATCACCCGACGGGGTGTCATGGCCGATCTCGTAACCAACTGTCGACCTCGAACGGTGCCGGTCTACGCATTCACCAACAGCAGCCAGACGCGGCGACGTCTCGTCCTCAATCGCTCGGTGATCAGCTTTCGTACACCTTTTTCTCTCGATCCGGAGAAGACGGTTGGCACGGCATTTCGCGTCTTGATCGAGCGCATGGGGCTCTCGCCCGAGTCGAAGGTCGTCGTCATATCCGACGTGCTGGCACAACACCGAACCGATGCGATTCAGATACGCCCGCTGGGCATGACTGCAGCAGCGAGCCTCGGGTGAGTCAGCGCCCTGCGATCGCAGACCAGAACATGCGCAGCGACACGATGACCAGCAGAACGCCGAATACGCGGCGCAGGGGTGTCGCAGATATCCGGTGCGCGGTTCGGACACCCACGGGCGCCAACGCGACCGACCCGACGACGATGGCAGCGAGGGCGGGGAGATAGACGAATCCGAGAAAACCGTCGCTCAGCGACGTGTCGGACCAGCCCCGATGCATATACCCCAGCGCGCCTGCCACGGCGATCGGTAGTCCAAGCGTGCTCGCAGTGGCGGTCGCGCGATGGACGGGCACGTTGTGGTAGACGAGGGTGGGTACTACGACGTTACCGCCGCCGATGCCAGCGATGCCCGACACCAGGCCGCCAACGCCGCCGAGCACGGCGCTCATCGCCCTGCCGGGTAGTCCTCGATGTGGTGACGGCTTCCAGCTCGTGAGCATGACCATCGCGACGAACAGGAGGAATGCACCAATGAGCATGCGCAGCACCTCGAGAGACATCATGGCGGCGAGGAATCCGGCTGCGTAGCTGCCGACGATCAGAAAACCGGTCCATCCCTTTACGACACCCCACTCGACCATGCCTGCCCGAATCTGAACGCGCGCTGCCGCCGCCGACGTGAAAATGATGCTCGCGAGAGACGTTCCCACCGCGGTGAGCGTTGCGCCGTTCCCTCCCGGCGCGCCATGTGCGACGAGGTCGAAGAGATCGAAAATGATGATCAATGCGGGCACAATGACGACGCCACCGCCGATGCCGAGCAGCCCGCCGAGGAAACCAGCCACAATGCCCACGGCAATGTAGGCAATGGAGAAGAGTAAGGTGTCCAAGCAAAGTAGGCTCGTGAAACCGCGAGTCTATGCAAACCCCGTTAGACGGGCAAACGGCCCACCGCAAGGGACAATTGCCTGTGACTAATCTGTACGCATTGGTAGAGCAATCGGCCCGTGAGCGGCTACGCGATGCTGCCTTCGAATGCGACGACGGTGCGACGTTCACCTTTGATGAACTGTTGGCAATCGTTGCGCGACGCGCGGCGGCGTTGGCGGCGATGGGGGTTGGTCGCGGAGACCGCGTCACGGTTCAGGTCGAAAAGTCGATCGAGAACGTATGGCTCTACCTTGCCGTGCTGCGACTGGGCGCCGTGTACGTGCCGCTCAACACTGCATACACGATCGCGGAGCTCGAGTATTTCATCGGTGACGCCGATCCTCGACTCGTGGTAGTCGAGCCCGCGCGGACGGCATCGGTCAGGTCTGCGGCACGGCCGGATGTTCGCGTCACTTCGCTCGGTGAGGTCGCGGCATTACGCGTGCCGGACGACCTCGATTACGCAGAAGTGGCGGATGACGAACTCGCAGCGATCGTCTACACATCGGGCACCACGGGGCGCTCGAAGGGGGCCATGCTGAGTCATGGAAACCTCATCAGTAATGCAGAAGCTCTGGTCGATCTCTGGGGCTTCGACGACTCCGACGTGCTGGTCCATGCGCTACCGATCTTCCACGTTCACGGGCTCTTCGTCGCGTTGCACTGCGCGCTGTTGAGCGGTGCGCGCACGCGATTTCTGCCGCGCTTCGAAGCCACGGCCGTGGTGCGTGCGCTCGACGGTGCGACGGTGTTCATGGGTGTTCCCACTTACTACACGCGGCTGCTCGCCACCGATGCGTTCAAGGGCGGGGCAACCACATTGCGGTTGTGGATTTCGGGCTCTGCTCCGCTACTGCCGGAAACTTTTGCGGAGTTCGAGTCTCGAACGGGCCAACGGATCCTCGAGCGCTACGGTATGTCTGAAGCCGGAATGATCACATCGAACCCGCTCGACGGCCCGCGCGT
>JBFKCZ010000126.1:0-7222 GCA_041620035.1 Pseudomonadales bacterium | reverse complement strand
GCCGGCCCGACGTTTCGCGTTCGAAGACCGGGTTCAAGGCACCTTCGCGCAGGTACTGGACCGGGACGTTGGAGACTTCGTGGTTCTGAGGCGGGACGGCATTTTTGCGTATCAGCTTGCGGTCGTCGTCGACGATGCGGATCAGAGCATCACCGACATCGTTCGCGGCGCTGATGTTCTCGACAACACACCACGCCAACTGTTCCTCATGGACGCTCTCGGTTATCCGGCGCCGCGGTATGCGCACATCGCCGTCTTGTGCGGCCGCGATGGACAGAAGCTGTCCAAACAGACTTTCGCCGGCGCCATCGACCAGCTCCCACCAGCCGACAATCTGTTGCTCGCGCTGGATCTGCTGGGACAAGCCCCGCCGACGGATCTACGCGGCGCACCGCCGCCGCAGATCCTCGACTGGGCCCAGGCTCACTGGCGGGTCGCCGGGCTGGCTCGTGGCCCGACCCTCACCAACTACCAGGGTCTTTGCTAACATCGGTCGATGATCGACACAATCTCGACATGACCCGCATTCTTGTCGTGGACGCCGCTACGGAGCGCCGATCGGCGCTCACCGATCTGCTCGAAGGCAATGGCTTCACCGTCATCAGTGCCGGGGAAGTCGATGTCACGCTCGCCGCTTCGGACAAGTTCGATCTGATGATCGCCCATGTCGATCCAGCAACACGGCCCGGTTTGCGAATCTGCCGACTGACCAGCACGCCGGTCATGATCATCGCCTCGCAGGGTGGAGTCCGCGACGCCGTCACCGCCATCAAGAGCGGCGCGGCGCAGTTCTTCGTGGAACCGGTCGATCCGGACGAGCTGATCGCGGCCATCGAAGTCGAACTCACCGCGAACAACACCGCTGCCGGCATCGGGCGCGACGACCCGATTGCCGGTGCGGCGATGGTCGGAACCAGCGAGCACATGGTGGCGGTGTACCAACGCATCGAGGCCATCGCACCCAGCGACTCGCCCGTGTTGATAAGCGGCGAATCCGGAACGGGCAAGACGCTCGTGGCGCGAACGATCCACGGAGCGAGTCATCGCCGCCACGGGCCGCTCATCACCCTCAACTGCGCGGTGGTACCGGATCAGCTCATCGAGGCCGAGCTCTTCGGGCAGGAGACTCCCGCGGGCGCCGGCGAGCACCGTCGACCGGGACTGATCGAAGCCGCGCAGGGCGGATCGCTGTTCCTGGACGAGATCGCCGAGCTGCCGAGTGAAGCGCAGGCGCGCCTGGTGCGTCTCCTCCAATCCGGCGAATACCGCCCGCTGGGCGCTTCGCGGGCCCGGCCGATCGATGTGCGCCTGCTGGCGGGCAGCCATCGCGACATCGGCCGCCTCGTGGCGGAAGGCCACTTCCGCGAGGACCTCTTTCAGCGGCTCAGTCGGGTCACGCTGAACCTGCCGCCGCTTCGCGACCGGCCGGAAGACATGGCAGCGCTGGCCCATCACCTGTTGAAGCGGATCTGCAGGCGGCTGGCCCGGCCCGAGCCGACATTCACAACGCGGGCACTCGCGGCGATGGCCGACTACGACTGGCCCGGAAACGTCCGCGAACTGGAGAACATCATCGAACGCGCCGTCATTCTGGCCAAAAACGACGCGCTCGACATCGACCTGCTCGCCATCGGCTCCGGTCGATCGAAAGGGTCATCCGTGGCCGCGGAACCCGAAGCCACGACGCTCGAGGACTATTTCGTTCGCTTCGTGCTGGACAACCAGGACGCGCTGACCGAGACGGAACTGGCAGCCAAGCTCGGCATCAGCCGCAAGAGTTTATGGGAGCGACGCCAGCGCCTGAACATCCCGCGCCGCGCCACCATTAAACGGGGGCCGCGCCGCCACCCATGACCGTTACATGATCTGCTACCATCGCAACCTCGCGTCTGGGGGACCCGAATTGTCATGACGTCTTCGGACGGTCTCCGCGCTACCGCAGAGGCTGCTCGCCCCGTTCAACCACGCAGCATGCAGAAGGACCGGCACGGCATCGCCGTCGAACTGGTCGATGACGCCGCTCTGTCCGTGGTTCGAGGGCTCCGCGATGAAGGATTCGACGCCTATCTGGTGGGCGGCTGCGTGCGCGACATGTTGCTGGGCTTCAAGCCCAAGGATTTCGACGTCGCTACCAACGCAACGCCCGAAGAAGTGCAGCGCGTGTTTCGTCGGGCGCGACTGGTCGGACGCCGCTTCCGGATCGCCCATGTTCGGTTCGGGCGCGAGGTCATCGAGGTGTCGACGTTCCGGCGCCAGATCGACGAGGACGATGTCGTGCACTCGCACAGCCGACGGGATCTGCGCGACAAAGATTCCGCCCGCAGCGCCGACGGCATGATCCTGCGCGACAACGTCTGGGGAACCGTGGAAGAAGACGCGTTTCGCCGCGACTTCTCGATCAACGCCTTGTACTACGACCCCATCGACGAAGAGCTGCTCGATTTCGTCGGTGGATTCGAAGACATCAACGCGCGCCGGCTGCGGCTGATTGGAGAAGCGAACATCCGGCTGCGCGAAGATCCGGTCCGCATCCTCCGCGCCATTCGCTTCGCAGCCAAGCTCGACTTCGACATCGACGAAGATACCGACGCGGCCATCCCGGGTGCTGCATACCTCATCAGTGCGGTCGCTCCCGCCCGTTTGTTCGACGAGATCTGCAAGCTCTTCCTGTTGGGGCATGCGGCCGCCAGCTGGCAAATGATGCGGGACTACGGCCTCGCCGAAATCCTGTTCCCGGACCACGACACGACCGAGCGCAGCCTCGAGTTCATCGCGAGCGCCATGCACGGCACCGATGTCCGGGTTGCCGAGGACAAGCCCGTCACACCCGGGTTCCTGATCGCGGTGCTGTTATGGGACGCCTATCACGAGCGCCTCGTTCGGCTCGCTGAACAGATGCCACTGGTGGACGCCCGAGAAGCGGCCAGTCACGAGGTGCTGCGCGACCAGAACGAGATCGCCGCCGTCCCTCGTCGGTTCGCTCAGTTCATCCGCGAAACCTGGCTGCTCCAGCCGCGTCTCGAGTCCCGCAGCGGCAAGGGGCTGGAGAAGCTGATGTCGCATCCGCGCTTCCGCGCCGCATACGACTTCCTGCTCCTGCGTGCCGGTATCGGCGAAGTGGAGCAGGAACTCGCGGACTGGTGGACCGAGATCCAGGTCGCGGACGAGGACAAGCGCAACGAGTTGACTCGATCCACCGACGGCGGTGAGCGCAAACGCCGCAAGCGCCGAAGACGACGTCGTTCCCCTTGAACGACGCAACGTCGTTGCCCATCATGAGATTGCCACCGCGCAGAAGACGTCCCTCATGAGCGTGCCGGCGTCACAGCTCAAAGACCTCGAGATACCGCGCTACGTGGTCGTGGAGGGGCCCATCGGTGTGGGCAAGACCACGCTCGCTCGGAAGCTCGCCGAGACGTTCGGCCACCCGCTGCTGCTCGAGCCGGCCGCCGACAACCCGTTTCTCGATCGCTTCTATCGGGAGGGCGGGAAGCACGCGCTGCCAACGCAGCTGTTCTTCCTGTTGCATCGCCTCCGACAGCTCGCGGAGCTCGGCGAAGGTGACCTGTTCGCCCCGTCCGTGATCGCCGACTTCCTGCTGCAGAAAGACCGTCTGTTCGCCGAGCTCACCCTCGATGCCGACGAGTTCGCGCTCTACGAACAGATTCACGACAAACTCGCCGTCACCGTACCCACCCCCGACCTCGTGATCTATCTGCAGGCGCCGGCACGGGTTCTCACCGACCGCATCCGGCGTCGCGGCGTACCGGCTGAGCAGCGCATCGACAGTGAATACCTGTCGCAACTGATCGATGCCTACGCGCGATTCTTCCACTTCTACGACGAGTCGCCGCTTCTGATCGTCAACGCCGCGGAGATCGATCTCGCGTCGAACGACGCGCACTATATCGGCCTGGTCGAGCGCATTGCCGAGATGACCGGGACCCGGCAGTTCTTCAACCCACACCCATCGCTACTTTGAATCATGAGCAGCCAATCGAAGGGACAGTCCGTATCTCTCAATACTCTGCAGCGCCACAAGGCCAAAGGTGAGAAGTTCGCAGCACTCACCGCCTACGATGCCTTGTTCGCGGAGTTGATCAGCACCTCCGGCATCGAGGTGATTCTCGTCGGTGACTCGCTCGGCATGGTGCTGCAGGGACATGACAGCACCCTACCGGTCACGATGGACGACATGGTCTATCACATGAACTGCGTTCGCCGCGGCAATCGCGGCGCGCTGATCATGGCAGACCTGCCGTTCATGACGTATGCCGATGAGCAACAGTCGCTGCAGAGCGCGGCCGCACTGATGCGCGCCGGCGCGCACGTGGTGAAGCTCGAAGGCGGCGCCTGGCTCGCGGAGTCGACCCACAAACTGACGGAACGCGGGATTCCCGTCTGCGCCCACATGGGCCTGACCCCGCAATCCATCAACCGCATCGGCGGTTATCGCGTTCAGGGCCGCGACCCCGCCAAAGCCCACTCGATGGTCACCGAAGCGCGCATGCTGCAGGACGCCGGCGCGTCACTGCTGCTCCTCGAATGCGTACCGATCGCCTTGGCCGAAGAGATCACGAGCACCCTCGACATCCCGGTGATCGGTATCGGTGCCGGCCCCGCAACCGACGGACAGATCATGGTGATGCACGACTTGCTCGGCATCACGCCACCGAGCATCAAAGTGCCGAAATTCGTCAAGAACTTCATGGCCGAAAGCAGCGATGGCATCCGCGGCGCGTTCGTCGCCTACGCGACTGCAGTTCGTGCTGGCTCCTTTCCAGACATGGAACACAGCTTCGTCTGATGAAAATCTGCCGCACCGTCGCGGAACTGCACGGCTGCCTGAACGACATCCGTTCGCGCGGGCCAGTGGGCCTCGTGCCGACCATGGGCAACCTCCACGAAGGACACCTGCAACTGGTTCGCCAATGCACCGCCGACAACGCGGTGAACGTCGTCAGCATTTTCGTCAACCCGCTGCAGTTCGGACCCAACGAAGACTTCGCGAGCTATCCGCGCACACTCGACGCCGATGTGGCACTGATCGGCGAGCTGGCCGTCGACATCGTATTCGCGCCGTCCGACCGCGAGATCTATCCGCGCGGACGCGAAGGTGCGACCCGCGTTTCAGTGCCGGGGATCTCGAGCGTGCTGTGTGGCGCCCACCGACCCGGTCACTTCGACGGTGTCACCACCGTCGTGCTCAAGCTGTTCAATCTCGTCCGCCCGACCCGCGCCTATTTCGGCGAGAAGGACTTTCAGCAGCTCGCGCTGATCCGCCGGATGGTTGCCGACCTCGATGTTGGTGTCGACGTCCGCGGCGTCGCCACCGTGCGAGCACCCGATGGCCTCGCCCTGTCGAGCCGCAACCAGTACCTCACGCCTGCGGAGCGCCGGGTTGCACCAACGATAGCGGCCGCGCTCAACGACATCGCCAAGGCGCTCGCGGGGGGCGAGCGCGACTACGCGGCACTCGAAAGCGCGGCACGGACGCGCCTCGATCAAGCCGGTTTCGAGACGGACTATGTCGCCATCCGCCATCCATCGACGCTCGCGGCCTCTGAGCCAGGCGATGACGACTTCGTCGTCCTCGCAGCGGCGCGGCTTGGCCGAGCCCGGCTCATCGACAACGTGCGCGCGTCGGTCGAGGGTGCTGCGTGAACACGCCCGTCAGTCAGACAGCGATCTGGCAACAACTCGCCGATCACGCACGCCGCGTGGTGGATCAGCCTCTCACGCGCATCTGTGGCGAACGCGGCCGCTTCGAGCGCATGTGTCACTCGGCCGCAGGGCTCACGCTGGATCTTTCGAAACAACGCATCGACCATGCCGCCTTCGCCGGACTCGTCGAACTGGCGAGCCGCATCGACCTCGGTTCCGCCATGCAGAGTCTGTTCGCAGGCGCGCCCGTCAACTCCTCGGAACGGCGTGCAGCACTACACACGGCTTTGCGCGCCGAAGCGGAAGATGGTGGCGACCGACACGCCGAAGTGCTCCGCGAACGCGAACACATGCTGTCGATGGCGGACGACATCCGCACCGGCAAGTGGCGCGGCTTCTCCGGCAAGGCGATCGAAGATGTCGTCCACATCGGCATCGGAGGCTCCCACCTCGGCCCCGCACTGATGGTGGACGCGCTGCCACCCACCTGGAAAGCGCCGCGCTGTCACTTTCTCGCCAACGTCGACGGTGCGGTTGCCGATGCGGTGCTGCGCCGAATCAATCCCGAGTCGACGCTTTTCATCATTGCCTCCAAGTCGTTTGGCACGATCGAGAGCCACGTCAATGCACAGACTGCGCGCAGCTGGTTCATCGAGCGCACCGGCTCCATCACCGGTTTTTCGAACCATGCCGTAGCGATCACCAGCAAACCGGAGGCCGCGAAGGGCATCGGCATCGATCCCGATCGCATACTCACGATGTGGGACTGGGTCGGCGGTCGCTACTCGGTGTGGTCGTCGGTCGGACTACCGATTGCAATCCACCTCGGTTCGGATGGATTCAGGAAATTTCTCGCCGGCGCGCGCGACCTCGACCGACATGCGCTCGCAGCGCCGATCGATCACAACCTGCCGATGCTCATGGCCGTGGCCGGTATCTGGAACTACAACTTCCTCGGCGCACAATCGCACGCCGTGTTGCCCTACTCACACCGACTCCGGCGTCTGCCGGACTACCTCCAGCAACTCGAGATGGAGAGCAACGGCAAGTCGGTTCGCACCGATGGCACAGCGGTGGACGTACAGACCGTGCCGGTACTCTGGGGTGGAGAAGAAACCAACGGTCAACATGCGTTCCATCAGTTCCTGCATCAGGGCACACGTGCGTTCAGCATCGACTTCGTTGCAGCCATCGACCCGGGCCACGACTTCGATTCGCATCACGATTGGTTGCTGGCCAACTGCCTGGCGCAAGCCGAAGCCCTCGTGCGTGGCCGCGAAGTCGCCGGCACAGACCCTTTGGCACCACACCGTTCCATGCCCGGCAATCGCGGCTCCACCACCTTGCTGCTCGATTCTCTATCGCCGTACAGCATGGGCGCGCTGCTCGCTCTCTACGAACACAAGGTGTACTGCCAGGGTATGATCTGGAGCATCAATCCCTTCGATCAGTGGGGCGTGGAACTCGGTAAGACGATCGGTGAATCGTTGCACGCATCGCTCGCCGGGCAGGCAGCCGCAGAGTCCACCGCTGTCACACAACGACTGATCGAGGTCAT
>JBFKCZ010000125.1:0-7234 GCA_041620035.1 Pseudomonadales bacterium | reverse complement strand
GCTGGACGGATCGGCCGCTCCAACTCTACGGTCGCAACTCGGTATCGGGCACCTACGGCTATTTCAAGGAAGCCGCCCTGTGCGGCGGCGACTTCAAGAACACGGTCAACGAGCAGCCCGGATCGGCTTCCGTGGTTCAGGCCGTGACATCTTCGCTGAACGGCATCGGTTACTCCGGCATCGGCTACAAGACCTCGGGCGTGCGCGCCTTGCCATTGGCGGTGCGAGCCGATCAGCCCGCGATCGCACCGACCGTCGAAACCGCGGTCGACGGAAGCTACCCCCTGGCGCGCCACCTGTACATCTACGTCAACAAGCGGCCCGGCACTGCGCTGGCGCCCATCGAAGTGGAGTTCCTGAAGCTCGTACTCTCGAAAGTCGGACAGGAAATCGTCGTCAAGGATGGGTACATTCCGATCCCGGCTCGACTCGCGGCCCGCGAAGCCAAGAGGATCCAGTGATCGCAGCCCCATAGCGCAGCGCGAGTCAGCAACCCACAGCAACAGGAACCCAGTGTCGAAGCACGCAATCGGTCGACTCCGCGCTCGCAGGCGAATCGTCAACGCGCTGACCACGCACGTGGTCGGGTTGGGCGGCGCTGCGGTGATCGGCGCAATCGCATTGATATTCTTCTATCTGCTGTGGGTGGTCGTGCCGCTGTTTCAGCCTGCGAGCGTGGCGCCGGCCGCCACCTTCGAAGGCACGCAGGCGCCATTGCTCGCGGACATCGACGAAAACTCCGAGATCGGCCTTCAGATCACGGCAGACGGTCGCTTCAGATTCTTCTCGCTCGCCGATGGCGCGACCATGGCGAGTTTCGAATCCACCAGCGAACCCGTGATCGGGGCCGCCCGTGTGCTCGGCAGCAACAATCAGTTCGTGCTGCGCACCGCGAGTGGCCTCGTGTTCGTCGACGTACGCTATCCAGTCTCCTTCGACGGTGAAGTGCGCCGGGTTTCGCCCACCATCGACTTCCCCTTCGAAGACCAACCACTGAGCGTCGGCGACCTCGACGGCTTCGAAGTGCACCGTACGGATTCCCGGGTCACCCTCGCGGCGCTCAGGAACGGTAACGAGCTCGTGCTGACACGCTATGACGATGCCGAGCCGGGATTTCCGCTGGAATTCGGCCGCACGCACAGCACCGTGCTCGAGAACCGCTACGAGCGCGTGCTGTTCGGGCCACGCGGCGACTGGCTCTACCTGCTCGACAAGAACGGCACGATCGAGGTGCTCGACATCGTCGTGCCCGCGGCCCCGCAGGCGGTGTTCCGCGGCCGACTCCTCCCGGAGCGGCAGCGGCCGATCGCCATCGAGCCGCTGATCGGCCGCTACTCGCTGATGGTTGCCGACAGCCGCAATCGGGTCACGCAGTGGTTCCTGCTGCGCGACGAATTCGGCTACCGCATGGCGGCGGCACGGCACTTCGACTTCGACGCGCGTCCGCGTCAGCTCCTCGCCGAGTCGCGGCGCAAGGGGTTCGCGGTCATCGACGAAGCGGGCCAGCTCCATCTCGCCTACACCACTTCGCATCGCGTGACCGCAACCACCGCGCTGGGGGTGACCGAACTCGACGGTGCGGTGTTGTCACCCCGCGGTGACCGCTTGCTGGTGACCGGCGGCGATCGCATGGCGGTGTTCGACATTCACAACGAACACCCCGACGTCTCCGTCACCGCCCTCTGGAGCAAGGTCTGGTACGAGGGCTATCCCGAACCGGTCTGGAGCTGGCAATCGTCGGCTGCGGACAATGCCTTCGAACCCAAATTCTCGCAGACGCCGCTCGCTTTCGGAACATTGAAGGCCGCCTTCTACGCGATGCTGGTAGCCATGCCGATCGCCATCATGGGCGCGATCTACACGGCCTATTTCATGGCCCCGGCGATGCGCCGCTGGGTGAAGCCCGGTATCGAGATCATGGCAGCGCTGCCCACCGTGATTCTCGGATTTCTCGCCGGACTGTGGCTCGCGCCACTGCTCGAAGCGAACCTCGTCGGCGTGGTGTCCACGGTGCTCCTGCTGCCGCTCGCCATTCTGCTGTTTGCACGGCTGTGGCAGCTGCTGCCCGGCCGCGTGACTCAGGCCGCGGCGGGCTGGCAAGGCGCAATCATCGTGCCCGTCCTTGCCCTGATCGTGTGGGCGGGCTTCGCAGCCGGACCGAGCCTCGAGCTGATGCTGTTCGGTGGGGACGCCAAGGCCTGGCTGCTTTCGGAACTGGGTCTCGAATACGACCAGCGCAATGCACTCGTCGTGGGCATCGCCATGGGGCTCGCGGTGATTCCCACCATCTTCTCGATCGCCGAAGACGCGATCTATGGCGTACCGCGTCACCTGATCAACGGCTCGCTCGCCCTTGGTGCCACCTGGTGGCAAACCCTCGTACGCGTGGTGCTGCTCACCGCGAGTCCAGGCATTTTTTCGGCGGTGATGATCGGCATGGGTCGGGCGGTCGGTGAAACCATGATCGTGCTGATGGCGACGGGGAACACCGCCGTCATGGACCTGAACATCTTTCAGGGCATGCGCACGTTCTCCGCCAACCTGGCCGTCGAACTCCCCGAATCCGAAGTCGGCGGCACGCACTATCGCGTACTGTTTCTCGCCGCGCTCGTTCTGTTCATGATCACGTTCGCGTTCAACACCATCGCCGAGCTCGTGCGCCAACGGCTGCGCACGCGCTACGGGAGCCTGTGATGGCGAAGCGCAAACGCACGGGATGGTTCGCGAGCGGCGAGCCGTGGATCTGGCTCAACGCTGCCGCCGTGGGCATCAGCATTTCCGCCGTCCTGGGATTACTGCTGCTCATCGGCTCCCAAGGCCTGTCGCATTTCTGGCCTTCCGACGTCGAAGCGGTACAACTGCGTGCCGACAACGCTTCCGCCGCGCCGTTACTCGGCGAGTGGGTGGGCTCGGAAACGGTATCGCGTCAGCAGTTCATGGAGGCGAGCCCTCAGGCCGAGATTCCGCACGACGAACCCCTCGTCGAACGACGCCTGCTGAAAACCGGGAACCGCCGCGAAGCGCCGCCCGACTTTCGCTGGCTCGACAGTCACGAAATCGTTTCGACGACGATCCCGGACGATGTCATCGTCATCGAGCGTACCGAATGGGGGAACCTCTACGGCCGCCTGGTGAGCGTCACGCTGGATAACCGCGTTCAGGAAGGCGAGGCGGCAATCGATGCCTTCATGGCCGCGCTCGAACGTGTCGAGACGCTGAGGGGTAGCATTGTCGAACTCGAAGGCGGCGCCATCGCGAGCGTCAACAGCGGGCTGGAAAAGATCCGCCTGGAGCGTCGCGCCATGCAGATGAGCGACGAGGCGGACCCGGCTCGCGAGGCGCGCATCGCCGCGCGCCAGGCCGAACTCGACGCGATCTATCAGACGGCGGAGGCCGAGCTGCGGGACGCGCAAGCCGCGTTGCGCCGCGACTCCGCCGAGATTCGCATCAGTGATGGGCGAATCGTGACGCTGAATCTCGCAGACACGGTGCGCGCCTGGTATCCCAATCGCATGGGCGTGATCGACAAGATCGCCCACTACGGTGCGAGCCTCTGGATCTTTCTGTCGGATTCGCCGCGAGAGGCCAACACCGAAGGCGGCATATTCCCCGCGATTTTCGGCACCGTCATGATGGTGCTGCTGATGTCCGTGCTGGTGACACCCTTCGGCGTGATTGCGGCGGTTTACTTGAGGGAGTATGCGCGACAGGGTGCATTCGTACGGTTGATTCGCATTGCGGTGAACAATCTCGCAGGCGTGCCTTCGATCGTGTACGGCGTGTTCGGCCTCGGCTTTTTCGTGTACTTCGTCGGTGGATCCATCGATCAGCTGTTCTATCCCGAGGCGCTTCCCGCACCCACCTTCGGGACGCCCGGCCTGTTGTGGGCGTCGCTCACGCTCGCCCTGCTCACCGTGCCGGTCGTCATCGTTTCCACGGAAGAGGGTCTGACCCGTATCCCGCGCGCGGTACGCGAAGGCAGCCTCGCCCTGGGCGCGACGAAGGCGGAGACGTTGTTCCGCATCGTGCTGCCTATGGCGAGCCCGTCGATTCTCACCGGCGTGATCCTCGCCATTGCCCGGGCTGCGGGAGAAGTTGCGCCGCTCATGCTCGTGGGTGTGGTGAAGCTCGCGCCTACGCTGCCGCTCGACGGAGAGTTTCCTTTTCTGCATCTCGACCGGAAATTCATGCACCTCGGATTCCACATCTACGATGTCGGCTTCCAAAGCCCCAATGTCGAAGCCGCGCGTCCGCTGGTTTACGCGACTGCACTCCTTCTGGTGCTGATCATTCTGGTTCTCAATCTGACGGCCATCATGCTGCGTAACCGCCTCGAGGCCCGCTACCGATCTCTGGAAGGATGACTAACCCATGAGCGAAGTGAACGCAGCCCCCCAGCGCGCCAACTATGTATCGATGCCGGCCGGCTCGGATGCATCGACCGCCGGCGGAATGACAACCGAAACGGCGTGCATCGAGGTCGAGCGTCTTTCGCTGTTCTACGGCGAGTCGCAGGCGTTGAAGGACGTATCGATGATCATTCCGAAGCACCGGGTCACCGCCTTCATCGGGCCGTCGGGGTGCGGCAAGTCGACCCTGCTGCGTTGCTTCAACCGAATGAACGACCTCATCGATGGTGTACGAACCACCGGCTCGATCCGCCTCGAGGGCAGCGACATCAACGATACCGACCTCGACGTCGCGCAACTGCGCCGCCGGGTGGGCATGGTGTTTCAGCGCCCCAATCCGTTTCCAAAGTCGATCTACGAGAACGTCGCGTACGGACTGCGACTGGAAGAAAAACTGCCCAGTTCGGAGATGGACGACCGGGTCGAGTGGGCGTTGCGGAGCGCAGCGCTATGGGATGAGGTCAAGGACCGATTGCGCGAGTCGGCGCTCGGTCTATCGGGCGGCCAGCAGCAGCGACTCGTGATCGCGCGGGCGGTGGCGGTGAAACCGGACGTGCTGTTGCTGGACGAACCGGCATCGGCATTGGACCCGCTATCGACGCTGAAGATCGAAGAACTGATCCACCAGCTCAAATCGGACTACACCATCGCGATCGTGACGCACAACATGCAGCAGGCGGCCAGGGTTTCCGACTACACCGCTTTTTTGTACCTCGGTGAACTTGTAGAGTTCGACACGACGGCGACGGTTTTCACCAATCCTGCGCAAAAGCGCACGGAAGACTACATCACGGGACGTTACGGTTGACGTCGGATCAGGAGGATCGCTTGAGCCGCCACATATCAGAACAGTACGACGCCGAACTAGAACTGGTGCGCCGCCGCTTCATGGAGATGGGCGGCCTGGTCGAGCAGCAGATGCGCGACGCCGTTCAAGCACTCGTGACTCACGACGCCGCCCTCGGCGCCCGCGTACGCAAGCAGGACCATGAGGTCAATCGCTACGAAGTGAGCCTCGACGAGCAATGCATCCAGATCATCGCCCGCCGCCAGCCAGCGGCGAGCGATCTGCGATTGCTGGTGACGATCATGAAGGCCAGCACCGACCTCGAACGGATCGGCGACGAAGCCGACCGCATCGCGCGCATGGCAATCGATACCGCGGGGCATGAACTGCCCCGCAATCACTACGACGAGATCCGTCGCATCTCCGATCTGGTGGCCAAAATGGTCGCCGCGGCCCTCGATGCCGTCGCGCGATTGGATACGACCGAAGCACTGAATCAGATTGCCGCCGACAAGAACGTGGACGACGCGTACCACGATGCGATCGCACAACTCGCCCGCCAGATGTCGGATCATCCGGAGACCGTGGACCAGACCTTGGCCACGATCTGGGCAGCCCGCGCGCTCGAGCGAATCGGCGACCATGCGAAGAACATTTCCGAGTACGTGCTCTATCTCGTCAAAGGCAAGGACATCCGTCATCTGCCGAAGGGCAGCTTCGAGAAAGAGTCCCCGCTGCCGCCCGACTAGAACCTCGCTCGGCATTGCTTGCGCGGAATTCGGAGACTATCCCCGGAGCTTGGTGTCCGATCGATTGGCGCAATGCCTGCACGTAGCTCCGGGGATAGTGTCCGATAGCTCAGCGTCGCATCAGCGGCGCCGTGTTGAGGTGGCCGCCGCCGTCGAGAATCAGGGTTTCCCCGGTGACCACGTCGGCGCCGGCAACGAAATAGAGAATCGCCTCCGCGACCGTGTCGGGGGTGGTCGTCAGCCGCAGCGGCGTCGTCTCCTCCAGATACTGCTTCGCACGGTCGTAGGCCTCCGCGCCCATGCCTTCCCGCAACCAGTCGCCCTGAATGAAACCGGGACACACCGCATTGACGCGAATCTCGGGGCCGAGGGCACGCGCCAGCGAAAGCGTCATCGTCACCAGCGCACCCTTCGACGCGGCGTACGCGATCGAACTGCCGACTCCCATAATCGCCGCGATCGATGCCACATTGACGATACTGCCGCGGCCGCCACGCTTCATCGCGCCTCGCACGGCGCGGGTCATCTGGTACGCGCCGACCGTGTTCACCGCGTAGATGTCGAGGAAGTCCTGGCGATCGAGGCCGTCCAGATCGTCGTGACGGCAGAACTTCGTGGTGCCGGCATTGTTGACCAGGGCATCGATGCGACCCCACTTGGCATCCGCCGCCGCCGCCATCCTGCGGCAGTCGGCGTCCTCCGCGACGTTCGCCTTGATGACTAGAGTTTCGACGCCGAACGCCTCGCACGCACTCTGTGTGGCTCGCGCGCCCGCCTCGTTGCCCGAGTAATTGATGACGACGTGACAACCCCGCTCGGCCAGTTGACGCGCGCACGCTGCACCGACACCGGACGATGAACCCGTGACGATCGCAACCCCACCTTCGATATCCATCGCAGTCCTCTTTGCTCGAAATCGGTAACTATGAAACGCGTTCGTCGAGAAACGCAAAACTCAGGAACGAAACGAACATGGCTGCGATGACGGTTGCCGGCCACGGCGCAGTCGCGGCAACGATACACACCGGCACCCACAACGGCACGAGCATCATCCGTGCGCTGCGATACGACCGAGTCGTGCGACGCAAGCTGGGATGCGACGCGGAGGTGCGCGATCCCTGCCTAACGCCTCGCCATTCCATTACCATGCGCCGCTGCATCGGTAGCTTCACAATCAATCGGCTCGATCAACCCTAACACGATCGGACCACGCTGAAGGAGCGGACATGGCGGCCTCGATCTTCGATCTGACAGGCAAAGTCGCAGTCATCACGGGCGGCAACGGCGGC
>JBFKCZ010000124.1:0-7259 GCA_041620035.1 Pseudomonadales bacterium | reverse complement strand
GTGGCGCGTGCACAGCGGACCCGCCCAGCCCATGGCGAGATCGACGACACGAATGCCCTTCAACAGCTGTTCAGTCATCGCCCAGCTCCGATCAGTGCCTCGGTGTGTTCACCCAGGCGTGGCGCTCTTCCATTCGGCAGACCCGCGCTGCCGTACAGGCGAAAGGGCGCAACCGGGCCCCTTAGTTCGGGCGACTGCTCGCGCGCATCCGCGTGGGTGATGGGTGCGAATGCACCGCGCAGCGAGTACTGATCGACATCGAAGAGCTGCTCCATCGTGGGCACGAGCGCGAGCGGAATGCGGGCCTGCTGGGCACGGTGGAAGAGATCTTCGGTAGACCAGTTCCGCAATCGAGGCGCGAACAGCGGTTCGAGTACGGCGGCGGCTTCCAGGCGTCCGAGCGCCGTCTGATAGGCGGGCACGCGCGCGCACTCGTTCAGATCGAGCAGCGCACAGAACGCGTGCCATTGACTGGGTGTCAGCACCGTGACGCCGATCCAGCCGTCGCGACAGGGGAAGATGCCCAACGGATACGTCGGGGGGAAACGATTGACGCCGAGACGCGTGCTGATCAGATCTGTGCCATAGCCCGCCACCGACCCGACTTCGGTGAAGCACAGGTTCGCTTCGAGAATGCTGGTATCGAGTTGCGTGATTCCCGTTGCGTTGCCGAGTTCGCGGGCGAGCACCTGAGCCATGGTGCCGATGAACGCGGTGAGGCCGCCGATCACCTGCGCCTGATAGCCCGTCGGCAGCGTCGGCGGCCGGTCGGGTCTGCCGATGCCGCGCACCATCCCCGCCAGTGATTGCGTCACTGCGTCGCTGCCCGCGTAGTTCGCATACGGGCCGAACTTCCCGTACCAGGTGATCGAAGAGCACACGAGGTTCGGTGCAGTCGTGCGCAACGCTTCCAAATCGATGCCGAGTTCGTTCGAATCGACATCGCTCGTCAGCAGCACGTCGGCTTGGTCCATCAAGCTCGCTAGTGCGTCGACCCTACCTTCCCGGGGGAGCACCACGCTCGCCTTGTTGGTACTGAGCCAGCGGTGCAGGGCACTGCGTTCGCTGGCTTCGGCGCCTTCGAGAAAGGGCGCGAGCTGTCGCGTCGCGACGCCCTCCGGCGGTTCCACATCGATGACTGTTGCGCCATGGTCGGCAAACAGCTTGCCGCAGTAGCCTGTGGCCACCGTGCCACCGATGTCGACGACGCGGATGCCAGAGAGTGCGCTCAACCCGGCATTTCCGAGATGGCACGGGCCTGCAGTTCGCGCTTCAGGATCTTGCCCGATGCCGTGCGCGGCAGGGGTGTCATGGTGATCGAGAGATAGCGAGGCACCTTGAAGCGTGCAATGCGCTCCGAGAGGAAGGCGCGCAGTGACTCCGCATCCAGTGGGCCTTTCACATGGACCGTGGCGCCTACTTCTTCACCCAGCCGTTCGTCCGGAACCGCATACACCGATGCCTCGAGCACTTGCGGATGATCGAGGAGTGCCGCTTCCACCTCGCCGCACCCGATGTTCTCGCCGCCACGAATGATGAGGTCCTTGCTGCGGTCGACGATGAAGAGAAAGCCTTCCTCGTCGAGGTAGGCCACATCGCCGGTCTTGAACCAGCCGTCGACGAACGATTCCGCATTGGCGTCGGGTCGGTTCCAGTAACCCTGGAACAGCGACGTGCCGCGCACGAGCAGTTCGCCGCGCGATCCGGGCGGCAACTCGTTGCCGTTGTCGTCGACCACACGCAGATCGAGCACCGCAGCGCAGCGCCCTGAACTCGCGGGCCGGTTCAGGTAGTCCGCACCGCTGATGCCGGTGCCGATGGCGTTGGTCTCGGTCATGCCCCAGCCGGTGTTCGGCATGGCGACCTTGAAAGACGCTCCGATCTCTTTCACCTGCTGGGGTGCCCGCGGTGCGCCGCCACCACCCACGGTCTGCAGCGAAGAGAGATCGCGCGAGCTGGTCTTCACGGCTCGCACGAAATCGCCGGTCATCGCGGCCGGTGCGACGAACGAGGTGATGCGTTCACGCTCGACCAGTTCGAGCGCCTGCTCGACATCCCACTTGTACATCGCCACGACTTTGCGTTGCCCTCGATAAGAAGCGAGGTACACCGCATGCGACCCCGTGGCGTGGAACAGCGGTACTGCGAGAAGCGTGGCCGGTTGCTGCGCAGGGGTCGCGGGGGTGGTGCCCGCAATCAATGCACCGGCCTGCCCATCGAGTTCCCACGACATGAGCGCGGTGATGATGTTGCGGTGGCTCGACACCACACCTTTCGGATGTCCGGTGGACCCCGAGGTATAGAAGATGGTGGCGGGATCGTCGGCAGCGATGGCGACGTCGGGCATGGTGGTTGTCGTGACCCGACCGAGCAGCTCATCGAGGCGCGGAAGCTCGGTGGCCCTGGTCGGTCGCACCGCGATTACGGTCACGTCGAGTGTGGTGGCGAGGTTGCCGAGCCGGTCGATGCGCTCCTGATCCGCGAACAGTACCTTGGCACCGCTGTCGCGCAGGGCGTACTCGAGCTCATCGGTCAGCCAGAGTGCATTCATCGCCACTGCGATCGCGCCGATCGACGTGGCCGCGCTGAAACAGAGCATCCACTCAGGGAAATTGCGCATCGAGATCGCGACCCGATCGCCTTTGCGCACGCCCAGCTCGTCCTTCAGCAGATGCGCGATGCGGGCGGCTTTCGCATGCGCCTGTGCAAAGGTGAAGCGTTCATCCTGGAAGACGATGAAGGGCAGGTCGGTCGCGGTGTCCGCGTAGATCTGCCGCAGCGAGACGGGTGCGTTCTTGAAGGCACGGCACCGCGCACCGCGCAGTTCGATCTCTTCGAGCTCGTAGGGTTGCCCTTTGGCCGTGAGCAACCTGATCGCCTCGGCGCGGGTGGATACCTGACTCATGACGGAGGGCCTCGTTTCGTACTGCATCTGTGTCCCGAGAATACCGTATCCGCTGGTTATAGGAGCCCCTTGGAGCGGGTGTCAGCGGAGCCATTGCGGGAGCGCCCCCGCTCCCACCCGTTTCGCCCGGGCGCTATGATGAGGCGCATGCGATCCTCATCTCCCACCAAAGTCAGCCCGGAAATTCGTGAACTCGGTCTGGAACGTCACGTCCTGGATCTGGAAGTCGACGGTCTGACCATCGTGCCGCCCGAGGTGCACGGTGTGCCGATGGCGCGCTTCGACCGCATGATCGATCTCATACTCGAACGCGCACAGGCGATGACCGGGTCACCGTTCAGCCTCGATCGCGGTCCGCATCTCGACCTCGAGTTTCCCGAAGGGGCGCTCGGGCTCGCGGGGCTGTCACGTGATGCGTCCCCACCGAAGCTCACCCAGTTCCTGATCCAGCAGTTGGCTCGCATCGATCGCGTGTTTCGCGATCTCGCGGTGAATCCGGTGGCGGTGGCGTTGATGAAGCATCTGCTGGGCCGGCGCGCGACCCGGTTCAGCAGCCACAATGCGTTCGTGAAGTGGCAGGGCGAGTTCGGCTATGGCGACTCGCTTGGTTTACATGCGGATCAAACGGCCATTCCCCAGCCCTGGGGCCGCCGCGCTTTGACCTCCAATGCGAATTGGTGCCTCACCGAATACTCGAAGGAGGCGGGCGCGCTCGCGTATGTCCCCGGCTCGCATCGCAACGGCACGGCTCCGGTGCAGCCCCAAGCCGCGCGTGCGGCGGTGGCGGCGGAAGCACCGCGCGGTTCGCTCATCGTGTTTCACGGTGCGACCTGGCACGGCGCGTTCCCCCGTCTCATTCCCGGGATGCGTTTGATGGTCGCCAACTACTATCGCCACGCGATGATTACCTCGCAGGAAGACATTCAAGGCACGTTCCCTCGGGAACTCGCCGATGACTGTGACGATCCGGCGTTGTTCAGGGAACTGGCGGGCTTCGCGGATGTGTTTCCCTACGCGAAGCAAAGCGAGATCGTCCCTAAAGTGACTGAGGCCGTAGCGGACCGTTGACGTGCGTCCTTGGAAGGCACCTCGAGATAGTGCGCACGTGGCTCAGGAGTGGCGGTGACTACACAGATCCGGTACGCCAGAAGCGGTGATGTTCACATCGCCTATCGAACTTTTGGTGAGGGTCCACGCGATATCGTCCTGGTTCCAGGAACGATTTCCCATGTCGAGCTGCTCTGGGACCTGCCCAGCAACCAGCATTTGCTGAAACGGCTGACCGCCTTCGCTCGTGTGATCGTGTTCGACAAACGCGGCCAGGGGCTCTCCGACCGCGTCGCGGAAATGACGCTGGACGAGCGCATCGACGATGTGCGCGCGGTGATGGACGCGGCAGGGTCCGAGCGGGCGACGATCTACGGCTGGTCCGAAGGGGGGCCGACCTGTCTCATGTTCGCGGCCGCCTATCCGCAGCGAGCGTCCAATCTGGTGCTGTACGGCTCGTTCGCCTCGCAACGCGACGAGAGCTGGATGGTTACTCCTGAGGTCTACGAGAGTTTCCTCAATCACCTCATCAATCACTGGGGATCGGGCGGCATGCTGCGCTGGTACGCGCCGAGCCGGTCCGACGATCCGGTGTTCGTGCAGTGGTTTTCCGCAATCGAGCGCGCAGTCGCCAGTCCCGGCTACATCCGCACGTTGTTGACCGTAGCCTACGAGGGCGACGTGCGTGACCTGCTGCCGAGCGTTCAGGCTCCGACTTTGATCCTGCATCGAGCGGGCGACAAGCTGGTGCGCGTCGGCGCGGGACGCTACCTGGCCGGGCACATTCCCGGCGCCAAGTACGTAGAGATCCCTGGCGACGATCATCTCGTCGTGGACAAGGAGACACAGGACGTCATTGCCGACGAGATCGAACAGTTCATCACCGGCGCGCGCCAGCGGTTGCAGTCGGACCGTGTGCTGGCCACCGTGATGTTCGTCGATGTGGTTGGCTCGACGGAGCGCGCTGCCGAACTCGGTGACGAGCGCTGGCACCAGTTGCTCGCGAGTTACTACGCGACGATGCAGGGCGAGTTGCTCGCTTTCCGTGGCCGTGAGGTCGATCGAGCCGGTGACGGTGTGTTCGCGACCTTCGACGGTCCGGCGCGGGCGATACGGTGTGCGTGCGCCATACGTGAGAAGGTGCGCCTGCTCGGGCTGCGCGTTCGCATCGGACTCCACACCGGTGAGTGTGAGCTCATTGGGAAGGGCGTAGGGGGCATCGCGGTGCACATCGGCGCGCGCGTAAGCGCCAAAGCTGGCGCGGACGAAGTCTGGGTGTCGAGCACCGTCAAAGATCTGGTTGCGGGTTCAGGCATCAAGTTCACGGATCGCGGCGTGCACGTACTGAAGGGCGTGCCGGACGAGTGGCGCTTGTACGGCGTTGCGTGAGCAAGGCTCGAGTTTGCCGGCGGCCTTACCGTTCCGATCGCTGCCGTTCCCATGTATCAATCTGAGTGATGAGCGCGACCGGACACGCATGTTCGGCCCCCTGCAGACCGCGCGCTCTGCCGATCAATTCCGGAATCGCACGCATCTCGCAGCCGGGTGTCGCAATGATGGCCGCGACCACGAAAGAGGCGCCCAGGTGCGCGTAGAAGTACGTTAGCCACAGCATCAGCGAAGCGCCGAGCACCGGGCTGTTGGCGTCGCCGGTGGTGACGAATGTGACGCCAGCGACGGCCAGCAGAATGGCAAGTGACGTCATCAATGGCGCCTGCCCCCAATGCCTGCCAAAGCCGATGTTGACCACGTAGTTGAATACGCACAGCGGCCCGACCGCGAAAGGTGCCCAATCGAGTGCCCGCGAATAGGGGTGTGTAACGATGGAGTCGGTCTGCTGGACGATGGCCCACAGCGCGTACAAACAGAGCGCGCCCAATGCGAGACGGACGAATCGCCCAAGCGGACCCGGGCGTTGAAGCGTGCCTGCAGCGACGAAGTCGAGGGTTCCAGACCCGCTCACGGCGTCACCTTCTTCAGCGCGTCAGCGACCGCTTCTGCGAAGCGCTTGCTGTCCAGACGGGGGATGATCGCATCCACTTTGCGCGCGCGCAGTTGCTGCATCGTGAAGTCCGGCTTCGGGGGAAGTGCCTCGTCCCAGCGCGCACCCGGTCCGTAGACCATCCAGACATCCCATGCATAGACACCGGTGATGTCGAGCGTCGTCTCGTACAACTTGCCGATGATGCCGCGCTCTTCCCAGTAGTGGGTTGCGTTGCCACCGGTCACGAGCGCGGCCGCTGCTGGCACGTCCGCTGCGGTCGCGCCGACTGTCGGCACGTGGGTGATCAAGGTACGCAGGCGGGGATCGGTATTGCCGTCGAGTACATCCCGATTGAGGTCTGACAGACCTCGCAGGCAAACGGGTCAGGTAGGGCCCACGATGAACATCAGTCGCACGCGATCGACTGCGTCGTTGAAGTCGGCTTTCAACTCCGCCAGATCGTCCTGCATGAGGATGTAGGGTGGCGATTCGGCGGCGTGAACGTTGATCGACAGGCACGTCAGCAGTGTTGCGAGCGCGTATTTCACCTTCATCGCACGCCCTCCGGTGTTGGGTCCACGAGGATCCATTGCAGGTCATCGGCAAAGAACGCACCGAGCGTCAGCGCAGCTGCGAACCACAGTGCGAACTTGAGCCACGGGGAAGGCCCGGTTGCACAGGTACCGTCTTCACAGACCGGCTGCGGCCGGTACACACGCCAGAACGCCCAGCCGAGCATGAGTGCGGCGCCAACGAGTACGTACGGGCGCAGGAATTCGAATCGCGCCATGGTGATGGCCCCAGAGACGCCGAGCAGCGCAACCGACCACGGACCGATGCAGCACAGACCCACGAACGATGCGATCGCGCTGAGCCCGATGGCGCCACCGGTCGTCCCGACGATCTTCGATCTGGCGTCCATTGGCTCGTCTCCTCCTGCAACGCCTCTCTAACAGTGCCCTGCCCCTTCCTGCATGGGCGGGCATACGACATCGCCATACGAACAGAACACGCAGCACTTGCCAGCGAGGGGCCGCAGCACGGCGCCGCAGTGTTTGCAGTCGTAGAAGAACTGGCATGCGTCGACCGGCATCTGCTCGCGTTCCACGTGCTGGCATTGCGGGCAGGTGAGGCGTGAAAAGTGTTCAATGTTCGCGTTCATGGATGCATCGTATTATCTGTAGTGACTACAGATACTACTCTGGCGGCGTGGCTGACGTAATCAACGCATCGGCGATCACCTGTCCGCGTTGTGGACACAAAGAAACAGAAGTGATGCCCGAGGACGCCTGTCAGTACTTGTATGACTGCAAGGGATGCGGC
>JBFKCZ010000123.1:0-7269 GCA_041620035.1 Pseudomonadales bacterium | reverse complement strand
TAGTTGGGCGGTATCTGCATCCCGGCGATGATCACGGAAGCGCCCGCCTCGATGCTCTTCTCGGCGATCGCCGAGAGATTCGCCCGGATGCGATCCACGGGGTAACCGCGCAGCGCATCGTTGCCGCCCAGCTCCACGACGACGATGTCGGGATTGTGCAGTCGCAGGGCATCGGGCAGGCGCGCAAGGCCACCGCCCGTGGTGTCGCCCGAGACGCTCGCGTTGACCACCTTGTGCTCGGGATTGAGACGCTTCAATCGATCGTCGAGTAAGGCCACCCAGCCCTGCTCGCGTTGAATGCCATAGGCGGCGCTGATACTGTCGCCAAGGATAAGCACCGTTCGTGCCGGACCGACCGCCGTCGGGGTGGGCTCCGCGCGGGCGGATCCCGCCGCCTCGGTAACCGGTGCGGGTTCGTTGCCGCATCCGGACGTGAACAACATCAGCAGTAACCAACAGGCCGACCGATTCATGAGCACTGTCATTCTGCGTGCACGCGGAGTCACCAAAATACTTCCAACTGCCGAAGGCGAGCTTTCGATCCTCTCCGGGCTGGATCTGGAAATCAACGCAGGTGAATCCGTGGCCGTGATCGGACCTTCGGGTTCGGGGAAGACGACGCTGCTCGGCATTCTCGCCGGGCTCGATCTGCCGACGTCGGGCGAAGTGATGCTGGACGGTGCCGTAATCACATCGCTCGACGAAGAGGCACGTGCGCGGCTGCGCGGCGAACGTGTCGGTTTCGTGTTCCAGTCGTTCCAGCTGCTCGGCAGCCTGACGGCGCTGGAGAACGTCATGCTGCCGGGCGAATTGAAGGGCGACCCCGATCCCCGCCGCGATGCACTCGATCTGCTCGACCGGGTGGGCTTGCGGGAGCGCACCACGCACTATCCGAGGCAGCTTTCCGGCGGCGAGCAGCAGCGGGTCGCGGTGGCGCGCGCGTTCGCATCGCGGCCGCGCATACTGTTTGCCGACGAGCCTACGGGCAACCTGGATACCGCAACCGGCGAACACATCATCGAACTCATTTTCGAACTCAACCGCGAGTTTGCCACGACGCTCGTGCTCGTCACTCACGACGTACGGCTCGCGGGCCGATGCGATCGGATCATCGAACTCGACGGCGGGCGCATCGTCGGTGCGCGCGCCGCCGTGGGCGCCTGAGGTTCGACGTGCGACGCCTCGCATTCGTACTGCGCCTCCTGCGTCGCGACTGGCGGGGTGGCGAGCTGACCCTCCTGATCGTCGCGATGCTCACTGCCGTGGGCACCGTCACGGCGATCAGCCTCACGGTCGATCGCCTGGGTCGGGCGCTCTTGTCCGAGTCGAGCAACTTCCTCGCCGCCGACCGATTGATTGCGTCGAGCCGCGAGATTCCCCCGGATTTCGAATCCGCGGCCACGGAACTCGGCATTCGCACCGCGCGCACGCTGACCTTCCCGTCCATGGTCTATGCGGGCGATCGCAATCAGCTGGTGTCCGTGAAGGCCGTGAGCCAGGGCTATCCGCTGCGCGGAACGCTTCGGGTGAGCGATGAACCCTTCGGCCCCGATTCACCAACGGATGCGTTGCCGGAACCGGGCGAGATCTGGCTCGACGGTCGTGTGTTCCCGGCGCTCGGGCTTGCACCCGGCGACACGCTGGTCGTCGGCGAAGCCGCGTTGCGAGTGACGCGGGTTCTGGCCGGCGAACCCGACCGCGGTGGCAACTTCCTCGACTTCGGGCCGCGGCTTTTGATGCGGCTCGAAGATGTGCCTGCAACGGGTATGGTGAAGCCGGGCAGCCGCATCTACCACCGGTTGCTGTTCAGCGGTGACGAAGGTGACTTGAGCGATCTCGCCGGCCGGCTCGAGGGATCGATCAAGCCGCACTACCGGTGGATGAGTATCCGCGAGTCGAGTCCGTCGATCGGCGATGCGTTGGGACGTGCAGAGTCGTGTCTGATGCTCGGCGGCTTGCTCGCCGTGCTCCTCGCCGGCGCGGCCGTTGCGCTGGGCGCGCACCGGTATGCGCGGCGCCACTACGAACATGTCGCCATCCTGAAGACCTTGGGCGCGACGCCGGCGAACATCCGGTACGGGTACCTCGGTCTCCTGGCGGGGCTCGGGTTGGTCGCCGTTCCCCTGGGTCTCCTGGTCGGTGGCGCGGTGCATCTCGGCATCGTGAGCGCGCTCTCGACATTCATGCCGGTCGATCTGCCGATGCCGGGTGCCAAGCCCTTCGCGGTCGGCGCCATGACGGGGTTCGTGTGCCTGTTCGCCTTCGCGCTGCCTCCAGTCTTCGCATTGCACAGTATCTCGCCGATGCGCGTCATTCGGCGCGACCTCGAGCACCTCGGGCCCTCGGCACCGGTCACCTATGGCAGCGCCGCCGCGGGCAGCCTGCTGCTGCTGATCTGGTACACGGGGAGCCTCGTCCTGACGCTCTGGACGCTGCTCGGCGTGATCGGCGTGAGCCTCTTGTTCGGAGCCATTGCGCTCTTGCTGCTGCACGGCGGGCATCGTGTGGGCATGCAGGCCGGCAGTCGCTGGCGTCTCGCGCTCGCAGGGTTGCGACGGCGGCGCAACGAGAACGTCGCGCAGCTCCTGATCTTCGGCCTGGCGATCATGCTGCTGCTCATTCTGCTGCTGTTGCGCACCGAGTTGATCGAAGAGTGGCGTTCGCAGCTGCCGGAGGACGCGCCGAACCATTTCGTGATGAACGTCGTGCCGGAAGAGCTCGACGATGTGCGACAGATGCTCACCGAGAACACGACATACGGCGGCGTCCTCTTCCCGATGATCCGCGGCCGCATCATCGCGGTGAACGGCACGGAAGCGTCGCAGTGGCGACGTGAACGCGGTGGCGGCGACGACGGCCCCGGCATCTCCTCGGAACGCAACTTGAGCTTCTCCGAGACGTTGCCGCCGAACAATCGCATCGTCGCGGGACAGTGGTGGGCCACGAGCGGCGCGTATGTGTCGCTGGAAGAGGAGTTCGCCCGCGAGACGGGTCTTGCTGTCGGTGATTCGCTGCGCTTCGATGTCGCGGGTGCAACCTTCGATGCAGAGGTGACCAGCGTCCGCGAAGTCGAGTGGGACAGCATGGCGCCCAACTTCTTCCTGCTCTTCTCACCGGGCGTGCTGGAGCAGTACGCGGCGACCTGGATGACGAGCTTTCACCTGACGGCCGACAAGAAGCGCTTTCTGAACACGCTGCTCAGTCGTTTCCCGACGATCACCGTGATCGAAGTGGACGAGATCATCGCGCAGGTACAGCGAATCATCGGGCGGGTCACCCAGGCGATCGAACTCGTGCTCGCGCTGGTCATGGGCGCGGGATGCCTGGTGCTGGTTGCGAGCATTCAGGCGAGCCGCGACCAGCGACTGGCCGAGCATGCGCTGCTGCGAGCCCTCGGCGGGTCGCGCAGGCTGATTCAGGGAGCGCTCGCGGCGGAATTCGCGGTGCTCGGCGCATTTGCCGGTGTGGTTGCAGCGGTGGGTGCGGAACTCACGACATGGATTCTGACGACCCAGGTGTTCGCGCTGCCGGGATCGGTCCATCCGTGGGTGTGGATGGTGGGGCCCGTCGTCGGCCTGGTCGTCGTCGCGGTCTGCGGTGTGCTCAGCACGCGCTCGCTCGTGCATTCGCCGCCGATACTCGTGCTGCGCGAATTGGCCTGAGGCGGTTGAAGGAGTCATCGGAGGAGCGAGTCTTGGAGGGTGTCGCAAAAGTCATCGAAGGCCCCGTGGGAGCGCCCTTGGGCGCGAACGAACGCAAGGAATCATTGGTTGATTCGCGGGCAAGTCGCTCGGCCGCTTGCGGGCGAGCCCCCGCTCCCACAGACGCGCTGGGCACTTTCAACAACACCCTCCCTTGGTCGCGATGGGCAGTCGCCCCAGCGTCAAGAAAACGTCACATTAGTAAACGAAGTTTGCCGGCCCTGAAGTCGTCGTCTAGCGTTTAGAGACGAACAATCACTTGGGTTCTGCAGACGATGCCGCTCGGCTCGAACATCGTCAGGGCCGCGCCTTGGCCGCGGGTCTCGCCGTTCGCGGCGATGGCCATTGCCGTTTCCCTGCTGCTGGCCTGGTACAGCTGGGTGATGTTGCCCGTCGAGACGGCGGAGCGCGACCGTGCGCAGACGCACGATCTCGTCATGCTGCTGCGGACGGTCAGCGGTTCGGGTTTCGGTACGGCAGAGAGCGACGCGCGGGCGATCGCCATTCGCCTGCGTCAGGCGTTGCCGCGGGTGGCGCTCCTCGAGTCGTCGGCCGCCGAGCGCCTGTCTCGAGCAGGCCAGCGGCTCGAAGACGCGTTACGGCTCGGCAGCTACCAGCCGCAGCACCTCATCGACGTTCGGGCGGAGATCAGTACCGTGCAGCGCCTCGTCGCACAGCGGGCGCTGGCGCGTCGAGCGGACGACAGTCGGCTCGGTGACCTGGCGATCGTGAGTCTCGCGGTCCTGATGGCACTCGCGATCTGGGCGCTGATCTCCTCGAGCCGCACGCGCTCGCTCGGGTCACCCATTTCAGTACTCGGTCGCGAGCAGCTCGGCCAGCTGTTGTTCTCGGTCTCGCCGGAGCCCGTCTGCATCGCCGACGCCGACGAGCGCATCGTGGCCGTCAATCCGGCGTTTTGCCGGGCCACCGGGTACGAGGAGTCCGAAGTGATCGGCGAAGCGCTGCACTTCAATCGCTCGGGTGAACAGGATCAGGCGTTCTTCGACTCCGTCGATGCCGATCTCAAGCGCCGCGGTCGATGGACCGGCGAGATATGGCAACGCCGGAAGACCGGCGAGGCGTACGTCGAGAAGGTCACGCGTGTTCGCGTCACGGACGACTCGGGCAAGTCGGCGGGATTTCTCACGGTGTCGATGGATCTGACGGCCAACAAGGATGCGGAACGACTCATCACATGGCAGGCGCAGCACGACGCGCTGACGAAACTGCCGAACCGTACCTTGCTCTCCGAGCGTATCGCCAGGACGCTCGTGCGCAACCGGCGGCACGGCGCACTGGGGGCGTTGCTCACCGTCGATCTCGATCGATTCAAGCTCGTCAACGAGTCCGTGGGGCCCGTGCAGGGCGATCGCCTGCTGATCGAAGCGGCCATGCGAATCGCGATGGTCGCGAACGAGTCGGACACGGTCGCGCGGCTCGGCGCCGACGAGTTCGCCGTGCTGGTACCGGAACTCGAGGCGTACGGAAATGCCGAGCGGCTCGCACGAACGTTGCTCGAACGGCTGCGCGAACCGTTCTCCCTGAGCGGGCGCGAAGTCTTCGTCACTGCGAGCGTCGGTGTTGCGCTCCTTCCTCAGGATGCCGGCGAGTCCGCCGCACTCATACAGATGTCCTCTTCGGCCGTTGCCCGCGCCAAGGATCTCGGCGGTAATTCCGTGGTCTTCTATCAGGCCGAGATGAATGCGAAGGCCGAGCGTCTCGTCGAAGTGGAAGCCGCATTGCGACGCGCCATGTCGTCCGATCAACTGCTGTTGTACTACCAGCCGATCATCGACGTGCGCCGGCAGCGGGTGGTTGGTGCCGAAGCGTTGATGCGGTGGCAACATCCGCAGTGGGGCATGGTGTCGCCAGGAGAGTTCATACCGATTGCGGAGCAATCCGGACTGATCATCGACATGGGCCGGTGGCTCATCGGTGAGGTGGCGGCGCAACTCGATGTACTGGATCGTGCCGACTATGGCGATCTTCGACTCTCGCTCAATCTGTCGGGGCGCCAGCTGAAGCGCGAGCAGGACATGGCCGACGTGCTGAACCTGGTGGCGCAGGCGCGCACGGACAGTCTCACCATCGAACTCACGGAAAGCGTTCTGATGGAGGATGCGCAGCGCACCCAGGAATTCATGAGCGCCATCCGCGGCCTGGGCGCACGTATTGCGCTCGACGACTTCGGCACGGGCTATTCCTCACTGGGCTACTTGCGGCAGTTTCGGTTCGACGTGCTCAAAGTCGACCGCTCCTTCATTCGCGAAGTCGAACGCGACAACACGGATCTGAGTCTGGTTGCGGCGATCGTATCGATGGCGCGCATCCTCGGTGCCGACGTCGTCATCGAAGGTGTCGAGACCGATGGTCAGCTGCGGTGCCTGGAAGGTGTCGGCTGCGATCTCGTTCAGGGATTCCTCTACTCGAAACCGCTGCCGGCGGCGGAGTTCCTGGATTTCGTGCGCGACTTCCCCGGTCGCGTTCCGGCCTGAAGGTTCACTCGCGCCTCGGCACGTTTCATCGAGGACCCGATTCGAGGACAATGCGCCGCTCTCCCGGATCGCGATGGCTCCTCAGGCATGAAACCGAAAGCGCAGTACGAAGCCAACAAGCTGCACAAGCGATTGCGTCGGCAGGTGGGTCTGGCCGTCACCGACTACGGCATGATCGACGATGGTGATCTGGTCATGGTGTGCCTGTCCGGCGGAAAGGATTCCTACACGCTGCTCGACATGCTGCTCAGCCTGCAGCGGTCTGCGCCGATTTCATTCCGCATCACGGCCGTCAATCTGGATCAGAAGCAGCCGGGATTCCCGCCGGAAGTGCTGCCCGCCTACCTCCGCGACCTGGGGGTCGACTACACGATTCTCGAGAAGGACACGTATTCGGTCGTCAAGACACTCACGCCCGAAGGGAAGACCTACTGCCCGGTATGCTCGCGATTGCGTCGTGGCACGCTGTACGGCCACGCGCGCGCGATCGGCGCCAACAAGATCGCACTGGGGCATCACCTCGATGACGTCGTGGAGACGCTGTTCCTGAATCAGTTCTTCGGTGGGAGATTGAAGGCGATGCCGCCGAAACTGCTGTCGGACGACGGTGCCAACGTGGTCATACGCCCGCTGTTCTACTGTCGCGAGCGCGACATCGAGCGCTTCTCCCAACACCGCGCGCATCCGATCATTCCGTGCAATCTCTGTGGATCCCAGGAAAACCTGCAACGCAACGTCATCAAGGAGATGTTGCGCGTGTGGGACCGGGAGCATCCGGGGCGGGTCGAGAACATTGCCCGCAGCGTGGCCCATGTGTCGCCGTCGCAACTGGCCGACAAGGCGCTGTTCGACTTCGAGGCCCTCACGGTTTCGAGGCCGCAGCTGATCGGACTCCGAGAGGTCCGCTGACTGTGGGAGCGCCCTTGGGCGCGAAGGGATTCAAAGAAATCAATGAGTTATTCGCGGGCAAGTCGCTCGGCCGCTCGCGGGCGAGCCCCGCTCCCACAGAGGCGCAACGAGCGCTCAGAAGTCGCTGGCCCGGAAGCTCACCTCGTTGCTCGCTAAAGCTTCGG
>JBFKCZ010000122.1:0-7273 GCA_041620035.1 Pseudomonadales bacterium | reverse complement strand
CTGCCCGATGCCGTCGAGCGGGGTCTCGTGAACTTCTTCACCAATCTGCGAGCGCCCGTGTCGTCGTTGTGCGGATTGCTGCAAGGCAAGGCCAAGCGCGGCGGCACCGATTTCGCGCGCTTCCTCCTCAACAGTACGTTCGGTGTTGCCGGTTTGTTCGACGTCGCGCGACACATGGGGCTCGAGTTTCAGGATGAAGACCTTGGACAGGTCTTTGCGACGTGGGGTTATCGGCAGTCCAGAGCGCTGTACTTGCCTTTGGTCGGGCCAACGACCGTGCGTGACCTGCCAGGCGACTTGATCAACACGTTCTTCGCGCCGCGCTGGTTGCTGGGCGATTCGTACGGTTGGGAACTCGCGACGACGGATTCGCTGAGCCGGCGCGCGGCATTGCTGACCGCTACCGACGGCCGCGATGCCGTGGCACTCGATGCCTATGCGTTCACGATGACAGCCAATCACCAGCGCAGGCTCGACCGGCTCTACGATGGGTCGCCACCGATCGAGGACTTCCTCGAAGGCATCGAGGACTTCGCCGATGAAGAGGAAGAACCCGATGCGCCGTGAGCTCTTCGAGTGGATCCCGGCGTTCGTCGGCTTCGTCGTGCGCAATGCCCGATCGGCCCTCGTGCTGCTGCTGGTGGTCACCCTAGTTGCCGGATCGTATGGATCCGACCGATTCCGCATGAACTCCGATCTCGGCGCGCTGATCGAGCAGGAAGCCGACTGGCGCGACGACATGGATCGCTTCAAGGTCGAGTTCCCGATGCTCATCGACACGGTCATGGTGGTCGTGTCCGGCGAGTCGTTCCACGGGGTCGAAGATACCGCGCGACGCATCGAGCACGCGATGCGCGCACGGACAGAAGTCTTCCAGGACGTGTACAGCCCGGCGAACGACCCGTTCTTTCGCGACCATGTGCTGCTCTTCCTGGACGGCGACGACCTCGAAGACACCGTCGATCGTCTCGCTGAAGCTCAGCCGGTACTCACCGCAGTCGCGGAAGATCCGAGTCTGCGCGGGTTACTGGGTGTGGTCCGCGACGGCGTGGAGAACGAGCCGGTCGCGGGATTCGAACGGTTTCTCGACGTACTCATCGAATCTGCCACCGGCGTGCTCCGTGGCAAAGGCGGTGCGGTGCGGTGGTCCGACGAGTTCTTCGACACCGGCGGCAAACCCCTCTACCGCGTGATCTTCGCCAAGGGCAAGGCCTCGTTCGGAGCGGTGCTGCCCAACAGTGCAGTGATGGCCGAACTGCGCCAGATCATCGCGGAAGCACACGTCGATGAGGGTGTAACCGTTCAGATCGGCGGCGAGGTGGCCCTCTCGCACGAGGAGATCAAGGCAGCGCAGGACGGTGTCGCGCTGGCCGGCACTTTGTCGATTGTGCTTCTCGCTGTGGTGTTGTTCGTCGGCATCCGTTCGGGGCGGATCATTCTGGCGACGCTCGCGCTCGTCGTCGTTGGTGTGCTGTGGACCACGGCCTGGGCGATGCTGGTGGTGGGCGAGTTCAACACGCTCAGCCTCGTGTTTCTCGCGATGTTCTTCGGGCTCGGCGTGGACTTTTCAATTCACTACTGTCTGCGCTACGAAGAGGCGCTGTCGCGCGGCGACGACAACGTGACAGCGCTCGTGCGCGCCGCGAGCGGTGTGGGCGGCGCGATCGTGCTCTGCAGTGCAACGACCGCAGTCGGCTTCCTCGGGTTCACTGCCACGGATTATGCGGGGCTTGCGGATCTCGGCGTCATTTCGGCCGGCGGCATCGTCATTGCTGCGGTGCTTACGTTCTGGCTTCTGCCGGCGTTCTTCGCCGTATTCGGTGCGCCGCGACGACTGCGTGCCGTGGATGTGCCTTCGGTCGATCGCTGGGTGAATGCGATGGTGCGCGGCCGCATGGTTGCGCTGCCGTTGCTTCTGATCCTGTCACTGGGTGCGTTGTACATCGACCGCGGCGCGTACTTCGATTTCAGTGTCCTTGCGCTGCGCGATCCCGATTCCGAGTCGATGCGCACGCTGCGACTGCTGAACGACGAAGGCATCGTCACCGACTATTCGCTTTCGGTATTGAGTAACCGGCTCGATGGTGATCCGACGCTCGCGAAGGTTGCCGCGCTGGATGTAGTCAAGGAAGTGCGAACCCCCATCGACTTTCTGCCGGATGATCAGGAGGAGAAGCTCGCGGTACTCGCAGACATTGCGATCATGCTCGAGAGCGCCCTGGAGCCCGCCAGAGCGGTGGATCGACCCAGCGACGACGACCGCGTGATGGCGATTCGTGGGCTTCTGACGGCCATCGACGCGCATCCCACCAGCGATGAGACGTTTGCGCCGAGGCTGAAACAATTGGGTGCGTTACTCACCGAACTCTCGCAGCGCGGGTCGGGTGCGATTCGAAGCTTCGAGTTGGGAGTCATCGCCGATCTCGAGACGGAACTCGACTGGTTGCGGCGCGCGGTGGAGGTTCGATCCATCGGCTTCGACGACCTGCCGGAAGCGCTGCGCGCGCGTCTGTTGAGCCCGTCGGGATTCTATCTGTCCCAGGTGCTGCCGAAGGCCGACATCAGCCGCGTGGAGAATTTGAGGGCGTTCGTGCAGGACGTGCGCGCCGAGGCGCCGAGCGCGACCGGGCGCCCCGTGATCGAATGGGGCGTTGGTGGCATTGTCGTCAGATCCTTCGTCGAGGCGTTGGTGATTGCAGTGATCGGCATCGGCCTGATCCTCGTCGTCGCCTTGCGCAGTGCGCGCGATGCGCTCCTCGTACTGGCGCCGCTGGCACTTGCGGCGATCTTCACCGTGGCCGTGGCGGTGCTGCTGGACATACCCTTCAACATGGCCAACGTGCTGGTTCTGCCGCTCATATTCGGACTCGGTGTCGACAACGGCATTCATGTCGTCGAACGCTTTCGCCGCGAAGGCGATGTCGAGCATCTCATGCACTCGAGCACGCCCCGGGCTGTGCTCTTGTCGACGCTCACCACGGTAGGCGCGTTTGCCGCGCTCATGCTTTCGCCCCATCGCGGCACGGCATCGATCGGCAGTCTGCTGACCATTGCGGTGGTTCTACTCCTGATCTTCACGGTTTTCGTATTGCCCATGCTGTTGAGTGCGACGCGCGCAGAAGTGCTGCAGGGGAAGCGGGCGGAGGGATGACGTCGCGACGGGGGATCGCGTGGCTATTGGGTCTGTTGCCCGCACCGTTCATCGTCGCGCGCGCGACCATCACCGCTTTCCTTCCATCGAATGCGGACGCGACACCGCGGGAGGCCGCGGCGATCTGGTGGTTCGGTGCGGTGAATGATCTCATCGCGGTCGCGCTGTTGCTGGGATTGGTGGCGTTGGCCGCGGCGGCTTCCCGACGCGCGCTGCGTGTTGCGGTGAGTGGCGCGCTCTGCGTTGCCCTGGTGACCGCGATTGTGGATCTGTTTTTCTGGTTCGAGTTCGGCAGCCGCACCGACCGGTTGGTGTTCCACTACCTGGTCTACCCGGTAGAGATCCTGGTGTTCCTGCAGGAACAGTTTCACCTGACGCTCATAGCACTGCCCGTCGTCGTCGCGGTTGCGCTCATTCATCGCGGCGCTCGCCCAATCGCCGACGCATTGGCCGCCGTCTCGAGACGCACGGGTGCAGTCGCCGCGCTGACGATACTGCTGCCGTTGTCTTCTACGCTGGCGTTGGAACCGGAGGCGATACCCCTGCGACCAACGTTGTCGCGCGCGATCAATGAAGCCGCAAGCAATGGACTCGTCAACGTCATGCGCGCGGCTTTCATCGAGGAGTCACGCTGGTCGGGTGTATTCCCGGAACTGCCGGCGGTGCGGCGTGCGGCGCTGCTGCACCCACCCGTGCGGCTGCAGACTGCGCACGACCGTCATCCCCGCAACGTGGTGCTCGTCGTCGAAGAGTCGCTGGGCGGTGCAGCCTGGTGGAACCTGGACATGCGCGCGCGATACATGCCCGAACTCGACGCGTTGCGCACCGAGGGTCTCTACTTCGACCGGATGTATGCGACCGGCTCACGCACCACGCGCGGGCTCGAAGCTCTGCTGCACGGATATCCGCCCCTGCCCGGTATCGCACTCAACCAGCGCACTGGATTCGAGGGCCTGCCGTCGCTGCCGCAAGCTCTGGCCGTGCAAGGATTGCAGACCGTCTTCGTGTATGGCGGATGGCCCGGTTTCAGCAACTTCGCGAACTACTGGCGCAACATCGGTTTCGCGGAGGTGCTGACCCGCGACGATTTCACTGGGGAGCGGTTCGAGACTTCATGGGGGGTGGCCGACGAGGTGCTGTTCGACCGTATCCTTCAGGAGATGGATCGACGCACCGAGGGCGGCAAACGTGTCTTCCTCGCAACGCTGACGACGTCGAACCACCGCCCGTTCGATTTTCCCGAGGGTCGTATCGCTTACTCGGGATCCGCGCGCAAGCTCGAGTACGCGACGGCCTATGCCGACTGGGCGCTGGGGCGATTCATGGCCGCGGCGGCCTCACGAAGCTGGTATGCGGATACGCTGTTCGTGATCGTGTCCGATCACGGTCCGCATGCGAACGGCGATGTGCTCATTCCGGTCGCGTCCTTTCGTATTCCGGCACTGCTGATCTGGCCTGGCACACTCGCGCCGGGTGAACGGCACGACGTCGCTTCCCAGGTCGATCTGCCGCGAACCATCCTCGGCATGTTCGGCGCACCTGGCGATGAATTCTTCGGTCGCGACCTGCTCGGACCCGAAGCCAAGGGCGCAGCGCCGATGGAACACGACTACCGACTAGGCCTGCTGACCGATGCAGGCCTCACGGTACTGATGCGGTCAGAAGAGCCGGTCAGCTTCGCGCCGGGCCCCGATGGGCGATGGGTTCGTAGCGAAACGGATGCGCAGGCGTTGGAACTGGCGATTGCCGTCTTTCAGACTGCTTTCGAGCGATGGTCGCTCAGGGCTGCTTCTGGGCGGGCTTCCGGCGCGTCGGCTGCAGCAGCGCGACACTCGGATCGAGCAGCTTCCGGATCTCCGGCAACGGGATCGGGCGGCTGAAGAGATACCCCTGACCGAACTCGCAATCGTGGTCGGCGAGGAACTTCGCTTGCTCGGCGGTTTCGATGCCCTCCGCCACGACCTCGAGGTTCAGCCGGTGGGCCATGGCGATGATCGCGGTGGTGATCGCCATGTCTTCGTCGTTTTTCGGAATCTCCATCACGAAGCTGCGGTCGATCTTGACCGTGTCGATCGGAAACCGTTTGAGATAGTTGAGCGACGAGTAGCCCGTACCGAAGTCGTCGATCGCGACGCGCACCCCGAGTTCCCGGAGACGCTCGATCGTGAACTGTGCGGCGGCGGCGTCGTCCATCAGCATCGTCTCCGTGATCTCGATTTCGAGCTGTGATGCGTCGATCCCCGACTCTCGAATCGCACGCCGAATGGTTCGCAGCAGATCGTGATCGCGGAACTGTCTGGGTGAGATGTTGACGCCCATCTGAATCGGAAAGCCGGCTTCGTCGGATAGCTCACGCGCGGTCGCGCATGCCGCCTCGACCACCCAACCGCCGATGCCCACGATCACCCCTGTCTCTTCCGCCACCGCGATGAACTGATCGGGGGTGAGCAAGCCGCGCTGTGGATGCAGCCAGCGGATGAGGGCCTCGACGCCGATGATGCGGTTGTCGGTGAGCCGTACCTTGGGTTGGTAGAACAGCTCGAACTGTTTCTGCATCAGCGCCGCGCGCAGTTCGTTCTCGGTCTTCAGACGCGTTTGGGCGCGTGTGTTCATCTCTTCCGAGTAGTACTGATAGTTGTTGCGTCCACGCTCCTTGGCGCGGTACATCGCCAGGTCCGCGTTCTTGGTGAGCATGTTCGGCTGCACGGAATCTTCCGGAATGATCGTGATGCCGATGCTGGTGGTGACGACGAGCTGATGGCCGGAGATGGTGATCGGGGTGCGCAGCCGCTCGAGAATCTTCTCGGCCACGACGCCGGCGTCGGACGGCGATGCGATGTCATAGAGCAGAATGGTGAACTCATCGCCGCCCGGCCGCGCGACCGTGTCTTCGTTGCGCACGCAATGCGTCAACCGGCGCGCGACTTCTTTCAGCAGCTCGTCGCCCGCTTCGTGCCCCAACGTGTCGTTGACCCGTTTGAACTGGTCGAGGTCGAGGTAGAGCATCGCGGCATGGCGGTTGGTCCTGATCGTATGCTGAATCGCCTGCTCGAGTGCGTTCCCGAACAGACGGCGGTTGCCGAGTTCGGTGAGCGTGTCGTAGAAGGCGAGGCGCTCCATCTGGGCGTGGCTGTCCTTGAGATTCGTGATGTCGGCGATCTGCACGATGAAGTAGAGCGGCTCTCCCGCTTCCGAGCGCAACAGCACGACGTGGAAGTTGGTCCAGATCTCGTCGCCGTTCCTGCTCACCATCCGTCGTTCGGATTGACTCACGTTGTCGTCGCGATCGATGAGCCGATTCAGGAGATCCTTGAGGCCGGGGCGATCGTCGCTGGGTACGAACCGGCTGATGTGACCGTCGATGAGGTCGGAGTCCGGATAGTCGAGCAGTTCGAGTGCGAACCGGTTGGCCTGAAAGACGTAGCCCTTGGTGGACACCAGCAGGATACCGATTGGCGCGTTCTCGAACGTGCCCCGGAAACGTTCCTCGCTGAGCCGCAGCTTCTGTTCGGTTTCGCGCTGGGCCCGGTTGTCTTTGGCGATGCAGACCAGGCTGCGCTGCCCGCCCAGCTCGACAACCGTGGCAGATACGAGAGCGGGAATCTCCTCACGCGCCTTGGTGAGAAAGGTGAATTCGAAATTCTGATAGCTGCCTTCGGCGAGCACGACTTCGGTAGCACGCTTCAGCTGGTTGATGTCCGCGAATATCGGCAGCGTGCCGACGCGATGGCCGACGAGTTCGTCGTGGCTGAACCCGGACGCCACGAGGAAGGCGTCGTTGATGTCGAGGATGGAACCATCGTCGAGGGCGATGATCACGATACCGTCGGGGCTCCCCGCGAAGATCCGCGCGAACTTTTCCTCGCTTTCCTTGAGTGCCGCTTCCGCGATGCGTCGCTTGGAGATGTCGCGACCGATGCACAGCACGCAGAGTTCGCCGTCGAGTTCCACGTATCGCAGCGAAATCTCGGTGTAGAGAATTTCCCCGTTCTTGGCGACCAGCTGCGTCTCGTAGTCGAGACACTCGTGATGAGTTTCGAGCTCCGCCTGAACGCGTTCGCGATCGTGGGGATCCGCCCAGATCGAGAGCGACGGTTCGGCGTGGCCGATGGCATCCTCTCG
>JBFKCZ010000121.1:0-7275 GCA_041620035.1 Pseudomonadales bacterium | reverse complement strand
TTCGGCCTGTAACTCGACGAGCTTCGCTTCGAGCTTCGCGCGCTCTGTGCCGGACTTCACGGTCAGCGCCTGGGTACGTACCAAATCCGACTGAAGCGCGCGCGCCACGGCTTGCTCGGAAAGCACTTGCTGCTTCGACGATTCGAGGGCCTTGCCGAGGCTGGCGACCCGACGCTCCAGGTCGACGACGTTCTGGTCGAGCTCGCTGCGCTGGCGACGTTCCACGTCGAGCGCCGCGAGCGTTTCTTCGAGTCGGCGCCGCTGAATGTCGGCGGCCTGCCGGCTGGCGTCGAGTTGCGCCGCCTGCGATGCAACTTGCGTGTTCAGTAGTGCAATCTCGGTTTCGCGATCGGCGAGGGTCGTGCGCGCGTCAACCGCGCCTTCGTCGCGGGTTCGCTCCGTCTCGAGTTCGCGTTGCGCGCTTGCCAATTGCGCTTGCTGCTGTGCGAGGCGTGCCTCGATCTTGCTCAGCCCGTCGCGCAAGCGCCGGGTGGTTTCGTTTTGTGCCTCCAATGCGCGGGCGAGTTCCGCTACTCGCTGGTCTGCGGCCGTGGTGATGGCGTCGAGTTGCGAGGCGAGTACCAGCTCTTCATCGATACCTGCGGCCCGGCGCCACAGCGACAGCGCCGCCGCCGTATCGCGGGGCACACCGAGACCCGACTCGTACAGATTGGCGAGGTGGCGCATGGCGCGGCGGTCGCCTGCGGCGACGGCGCGCTGGTACCACTCTGCCGCGCGCGCGTAGTCGGGTTCACCGAGTTTGCGTTCATAGATCTCGCCGACGTAAGTCATGGCCTTCGCGTCGCCCTGGTCGGCCGCTTCGCGCCAGATCGACAGTGCGTTTGCGTAGTTCGCGCGGTCGTACGCCGTGTACTCACCACCGCGTATCTCGCAATCCGGCGCTGTGGTCTCGATCGGTTTGCGGCGCTCGACGTAGGTGAGCTGACCGCCCAGCTTGCGCAGCCGGCCGGGCAGCAGACACACCACCGCGACATGCTCTTCCAGCTCGGCGGTTTCTTTGGACTCGCGCGCGGTCACCGAACTCGACTGTGCCGCGAGCAACATCGCGAGCCCGACCGTCAGCGCGGCGCCGGCGCCGAAATGCTCAGCCGCCACTGCGCACCCCCGGCGCGTCCACGCGCGCACAGGCCGCCTCGACACCCGCAGAATCGACCGTCAGATGGGCAACCGCATCCGCTACGGAACGGTGCCGTGGGTGAAGCTGCCATGCGCGACACCAGAGCCAGATCGCGTCCGCTGAGTCGCCGCGTGCTTCGGCGCGCTCGGCACCTGAGGCGTAGGCCTCCACGACAGCGAGCATCCCACGCGCGGCTCGTTCGTCGGCGCGTCGCGCGAGGACCGCCTCGAACGCGGCCCACGCATTGCTCGATCCACCGCTCAGGTCCATGTGCCCGACAAGCAGATCCCCATCTTCAAGCGCGGAGCGCCCGAACTCGGCGAGTTCTGCGCCTTGTGCCAGCCAGCGCTCCAGATCATCGGCGACATCTGCGTCGGCGTCGGCGCTGGCCGGTGCGGCGGCAAGCTTCGCGCGCACGAATTCGCGGTCCGGATCCGTCATCACCAGCAGCAGTGCACCCGCAACCAGAACGGCACCCGCACTGATGCCAACGAAGACCCTGCCTAGCGTCGGGCCACGCGCCGCGGCCATGTCACGCACGAACGCGGCCACCGATGGTGTCCGGTTCTTCCGGTCGAAGGCCAGGCCGCGCAGCAGTGCGCGTTGCCGACGGCGCGAAAGTCCGGGAACGGGGCGCGGCTTCACGCCCGCTGCGCGAGCCTTGATCGACCAGACACCGTCGAATGGGTGGCGCCCGGTGAGCACGACGTAAGCGACGCACGCGAGCGCGTAGACGTCGTCGCGCGGATCCGGACGCGCCCCTTCGAACATCTCGCACGCCGCGTACTCCGGTGTCATCGCACCAAGCGCGGCCGCGTCGAATCGAGTGGCTCCGCGCGTACGGTTGGCGTCCTCGAAAACGCGCGCGATACCGAGATCGAGAATCTTTACCGTAGCGTCGTCGCCGACGAACACGTTGGTCGGTTTGAAGTCGGCGTGCACCAATCTGTTCTGATGAATGTGATCGAGACCGGCCGCCATGCCTTGAATGATCGGCCATGCCTGTTCGAAGGGAAGTGCGCCCGTGCGTTCGATGTATTTGTCGAGCGGCGTACCGTGCATGTACTCCATGGTCATGAATACGTGCTCGGGCGTTTGGTCGAAGTCGAACACCTTCACGATGTTGGGGTGCGAGAGGCGCTGCGCGTTGCGCGATTCGCGCTGCAGCGCAATGGCCGCCTGTGGGTGAGCGGCAAAATCGCCGCCGAGGAACTTGATGGCGACATGCGGCTCGCGGTCGCCGTAGTTCTCACGATTGAGGTCGGTCGCCATGAACACCTGGCCCATGCCGCCCTGACCGATCAGTCGCTCGAGACGAAATCGCGCGCGCACGACTTCGCCGACGCGGGGCCCCTGGCTGGCTGCTGCGGTGTTATGGCGGGTGGGTACGTCATTGGCGACGGGGGTTGCCTCGTCGAGCGGCGATGGGTTGCGGCCATCCACCATCGTCACAACGTCAGAGTTCGCGCCGCAAACCGGCTGTGAAGGCATAGCGATCGAAGTCGTCGTAGCCGAAGAGCATTTCGGCCTCCACGTAGGGAATCCAACCGTTGGCCAGCACGAAGACGAATCCGAGCGCCACGTTTCCGTAGTCTTCGTCGGGATCGTCGTTGCGAAAGGCGAAGCGCGTCGCGGTGGGATCGAGCGCGAACGAGGCCGTAGTCGTTTCGGCATCACGGTCAAACTCGTGCTGGTATTGCACCCGCAGCTGGGGCACGAACACGCCCGACCTCATGCTGACCGCGCGGGTGAAGTCCAGCGAGAGCGAGCCGATGAGCGAACTGCGCTCGCTGTCGTCCACCAACATCGACAGCCCGGTTTGTGTCAGGTCGCGCTCGCGAAACGCATCCACTTCCGCTGTCGAATAGGCAACATTGCCGGTGAGCCCGACCGTCCATGCGCCGCTCGTCCAGTCGTAACCGGCGGCAGCGCTCACGGTCGTCAGGTCACCGTCCGGGTTTGCGCTCGTGCGATTGTTCACCTGAGGAATCGTGCGCGTGGATTCCTGGAAGACGAACTGACGCTCGATGTCGTACTCGTAGGCTGTGTAGCTGGCGGTCGCTTCCAGGAACCAGGGATCGGCCCGCCACTGCGCGAACAGACGCAAGCCGAGGCTGTCCGAGTCGATCGACCCGCCGCTCGAGAAGGGTGTGAAGCCAACGCCGGACGCTTCGGCTTCGAAGTCGAGTTCGTCGCGACCGACGGTGAATATGGCGCCCCAGGTAAACTGATCAGAAACGGCCTGATCGAAGCCGATGTCGAAGGCAATGTTGTCGGCCTCATAGGCGCGCTCGTTGTCGATGTCGGCCCGCCGATCCAGTTCCTCCCATGCACCCCGCGCCTGGACAAACACGCTGAAGGGTCCGGCTTCCGTCTGCACCAACGACACCTTCTCGTGGCGCGTGGGATCCCCGCCGCGGCCTCTCGCGGCGTTGAGGGCACCGTCGCTGCTCGACAGGGCCTGGTTGGGCGTGAGGGAGGATTCGCTGTTGCCGGACAGGTCACCTCCGCCACTCACACCGCACAGATTCGCCAGGTTGCCCGTCACCGGACCCGAACAGACATCGAAGAAGAAGCTCTGAAACGCAGGATTCGCCGCCCACGCCGGTGATGCAACAGCCGCCACGAGCACGCACCCTACACCGAGCACCCGCCCCAGATTCATCGCCAACCCTCCACCCGGAATCGACGATACATTACAACGACGAAGGGCCGAAGACACTGGGTCTGTTTTCAGGTCGTGGCAGCTCAACCGGCATAGAAGTCCTCGAACCGAGGGGTCCGCGCTGGCTTGAGCCAGACACGCTCGCATCTGCCGATTCTGTTACGCCGAGATCAAGGCAATGCGGTCAGCCCGACGTTAAGCGGGTACGCGTTCTGCCGCCAATGCCTCCACCGTCCTGCGCCAACTGAGCGAGAGAGCAGTAGATCGCACCCTACAAGCTCCTCGTCATTTCTGGGTTCGCTGGGTGGATTCCCTGGCTCGTCTGAACAAGCGATCCATCATTAGGAGATCGCTGTGGATGCTACAGCCTCTAGAACCTTGTCAGTCAACGCGATGGCCTCGGGCAGCGAAAGCTGTTCGCCGACTCGTCGCTCCGCCCGGTACTGATCAACTCCGAGATGGACGCGCGCGTCCTCGAGGAGAGCATCGCTGATTCGACGATCACTTTCGTACAGAACCCGACCGAGATCGCTGAGGATCGATTCGGCCTTTGCATGAAGACGGACTGAAGTCTCCCAACTCGAGCGGTCCCCGAGTAAACGGGCCGCGATGACCATCGAGAATGCGAGGCCATGCGGCAGTCCGGCCTGTGAACTTGCTATCAACGCGGAGCGCTGATTTCGGGCGGCCGCGACGGCATTGCCGGATCGGTACTCGATCTCAGCCAGGTTTCCATAGTGTGTAGCTGCGTGTTCGTTTCGGCCCAGTCTGACATCCACCTCCAGAGACGCTTGTTCGGCTGCACGTGCCTCGTGGAAGTTACCCAGCCCCACCGCAGCAATCGCGCGTTGGTTAAGAAGCGTCGCAAGACTGAAATCATCCGCCGCGTCGGACAAGGCCTCCTCGGTAATCCGGAACGCGTGACCAAAGTCACCCGCCGCCGATGCTACGCATGCCGAAGCGTGCTCGGCCGCCTTCGAGAACCAAGGTGGCGCACCAGTGTCTCGCTTGACGGCGTTTGCTTCGTCGGCAATCGTTTTGGCATCCTCAGTCCGCCCCGCATGGACGAGCAACACGGCGAGTTGTGCCAGCAACGCCACGCGCGAAGGAGAAGAGGCTGTAATCTGACGGACATAGCCGCTAACCTCCTCAGCCCCCGCCGCCGCGGTGCTCCGAACTTGGTGAAAGCGCGCGATGGCATAGGCGAGCTCGTAGGCACGAACTGGACCGATGCCGGCCTCCATCGCGACCAAGCCGCGCACGTTGTCCAATTCGGCTGCCTTCAGGTTTGTGACCGCGTTGCTCCCTGGCACCGTTGGGCCCAGCCGCTCGAGGTACCAATCGGCCATGCGTACCGCCGTGGAATCGGTCTCGTCGAGCTCGGCGAGCCGACTCAGTGCGTATGCGCGTACCGACTCGAACAGGCGGTACCGTGTCTCGTTCGCAGACGGTTCGACTGTGATGAGCGACTTGTCGGCCAATGACCAGACGAGGTCTGGCGCGTCATAGGCTTGGAGGGGCACGGCAACCAGAGCAGCAGTTGCGGTTTCCAGATTGAAGCTACCAGCGAACAGTGCAAGCCGGCGCAGAGCGGTCTTTTCATGCTCCGATAACAACTGATGACTCCAATCGAGCAACGCTTCCAGTGTTCGCTGGCGTTCAGGAACGGTTCGGTCGCGGTGACGGAGCAAGCGGAATCGATCATCAAGTCCCTGCAGGATCTCGCGTGGGCTTAGTACGCCAGCCCGAGCGGCGGCCAATTCGATACCCAGCGGGAGGCCGTCCAGGCGATCACAGATTGCCGTCACGACCGATGTATTGGTCGCGTCTAGTCTAAAGTCGGCTCGAACAGCCCGTGCCCGCTCGGCAAACAGCTGCGCAGCGGGCGTGATCGTACTGCCCGCGGTGATCAGAGGGGCCAAGCGCCAGACCTGCTCGCCCACCAGACCAAGCGGTTCCCGAGTAGTCGCCAAGATGCCGATGTCGCGACATTCGCGGGCGAGTTCGGCCACTCGATGGGCGATCGCTTCAATGAGGTGCTCACAGTTGTCGAAAATGAGCAGGGCCGTCTGCTGACGCAGGTGTTCGATGACGGCTTCCCAGGGTTCGGCTTTGGCGGAGACTGAGCAACCCACCGCCGAGGCCACTGCCCCCGGGATGAGACCGCCGTCCTGCAGCGGTGATAGATCAATGAACCAGACGCCATCGCGCCAGAGTGCTGCGATCTGCAGGCCAAGCTCCGTGACCAAACGGGTCTTGCCGACGCCGCCTGGTCCCACGACCGATACCACCCGTCCCGGTCCGAGCAACTCACCCAGCGCAGCCAGGCTGTCGTCTCGACCGACGAAGCTGGTCGGAGGGCGTACCAGGTTGTGGCCGTCGGCTGGTAGCGCGCGCACGGAAGGGAACTCTTTCGGTAGTTCGGCTGCGGTCACTTGGAGTAGTCGCACGGGCTTGTCGAAGTCTCGCAGGCGGAAACGGCCCCGAGATTCCAAGGAGATGTCGGACAGTCCGCTGGCGATCTCTGCAGTTTGCTCCGACACCAACACCTGACCGCCATGCGCTGCGGACACGACCCGCGCGGCTTGATGTACCGCCATGGCCACGTAGGCACCCTCACGCGGATAGGCAAGGCCCGAGTGCACGCCCATGCGCACGCGCACCGTGCCGTCTGCAGGCCATTGTTCCTTGATTAGTGCGCGCTGGGCTTCGGTACAGGCTGCGACCGCCGCGACGGCATCGGAAAACGCGACAAGCATCGAGTCACCTTCAGTCTCGACCTCAATGCCGCCGTGACTTCGCCACGCGGTTCGAAGCAGTTCGCGATGCCGATCGAGCACGACCGCATAGTGATCGCCGAGGCCCCGCAGCAGGCGCGTTGAGCCCTCGATGTCAGTGAACACGAACGTGACGATCCCAGATGGCAGTGGCACCGGTGAACCCCTTGATTCCCCCAATAAGGGTCCTCCGAAGATATCGTTTGACGGACTCGGTTGCGAAGGGAGCCGCCGAGGTGGAACTTGCCTTGGTTGCGTTAATCGGCAGTTGAGTTGGATCTTTGCAAAGTGCTCTTACCTGGTCACAGATCTTGGATTGCGTAGAGATGAATTGCCGAGTGTTGCCGAGCTCATGGAACAGTATGAAAGAGAGAGAGCACTAGGCATTCACACAGCAATCCCAGTGATAGATATGGCAACGGGTGAACCTATCGAGTTCGAGGATGAGGAGTTCGAGTGATGATGAGTCCGGAAGAAATCAAAAGACCCCGTGCACGTATTGACCAATGTGGGTAGATGCGGCGAATCGTGTGTGTAAGCGAGACGGCTCTCGGCCCGAATTGGTGCCGCGCAAAGGGGCCGCTGGATCGTGACCCCCACAAGATCCCCACAGTGGTGGATGGAGTGAGCGTGTGGGTCGTACGTAAGGGCTTGAATTGTATGGCTCCGCCTGCTGGGGTTGGAGCCGGTCGCTT
>JBFKCZ010000120.1:0-7371 GCA_041620035.1 Pseudomonadales bacterium | reverse complement strand
AGGACGAGTGCATTGGAAATGCGGAGCTGCTGAAGGTTCAGCGCGACGGGTCGGCCGGCGCCGAGGAAGTTCATGTCCGGACCGGGAGCGAGCCGGGCGCAGGTCATGAAAAAGCTGCCGCCAATGGTCGCGGAGAGAAAGTTGATCCGCCCTGTAGCCTCGAACGGCACCTCGCCCTCGCCGCCAAGGAACACCGACTCGACCCTGAGATCCTCGCAATGCAGTGCGCGACCCGTTGCGTTGGTGAGTTTTGCGCCGGTCAGAATCAGATCACCGACGAGGCGTGCCGCGGCGAGCGAGACCTCACCCAACGCCTCGAACCGCTGTGCACCCGCCCAGCCGAAATCCACGTTGCCGCCCACGGTCATGGAGCGCGCGTTGAGTGCCGCCTCACCACGGCCGTCGATGAATGCACCGGCGAGGGATACGTCGCCGTCCACACGTGCACCGTCGAGGCGAACGACGCCGTTCATGCTGGAGCGCGCTTGCGACGTTGCATTGATTGCCAGCCGCCCGCCAACGCGCGCGTTGCTCAAATGGATGGCGCAGCTGCCGACATCCGCCAGTTCGCAGGCGTAGTCATGCACGCCCGAAAAACGCGAGCCGGAAAGGTCGAGATCGGCTTTTGTCGCAAGACTCGCGCCGATGAACGCTGGCAGCTCGCAATCGACGAACCGCAGCGAAAGGAATTCACCCCCGCTCAGGTCGACTACCGATTCGAATCGACACGACCAGAAGAGCAGCGACGCAATGCCGTCCGCGTGGGCGCGGCGCAGAGGCCGCAGGCGTCCGACGATCTCGGCGCCGCGGATGCGTAACGCCCCTCGCAACGCCGTCCCCTCGTCTGTTCCAGAGATCAATGCTTCGAGAAAGGCTGCGTCGAGACGGCGCTGCCTCGGCGGGAGCGCCGAGAAGTCGGCAACGTCGTCGGCCGCGATGGCAGCGAGCAGATGACGCTCGGCCTCGGTGGCGGGAGTTGTGGCGCTGGAGATCGTCGTCATGCGGGTCTTTCGTTCGCAACGCGGTGACCGCTGATGTTGGATCTATACTTGGAGGGTCGCAAGGAGGTTGGCGATGCCAGACGCCGACGCATTTGCCACGCGTGGCTTCCTGCCAAACCAGGATCCCGCGCGCGCCTTCCCGCCGGGTTCGCGGTACGCGCTGCTCGATGGTCTCGGTCAGCGGTTGCCGGAACTGCTGCAGGATCCCCGTTTCCGCGAGAACGCGGAAGCCTGGGTGATTCCCGAGTGGAAGGAGCGGGTGACGCCGAAGACGCTGCCGCTCCTGCGGCTCTACTACGTGCGCGTCGGGTTTCTGGCGTCGGGATACGTCAATCAGGTCGGCGCACCATCCACGAACCGGCTGCCTGCGTCGCTGGCGAGGCCGCTGTGCCGCGTGTGTGAACTGCTGGCCCGTCCGCCGATGCTGAGCTACGACGGCTACGCGCTCTACAACTGGTACCGGATCGATCCTGCCGGCCCCATTGCGCTCGGCAACATCGACACGTTGCAGAACTTCGTGTCCCTGTTCGACGAGCACTGGTTCATCCTGGTGCACGTCGAGATCGAGGCGCTGGCCGCGCAGTCTCTGGCGGCGATTCTTGCACTGGAGCGCAAAGGCTTTGCCGATGCGGAGCGCGTGAACGCGACCATCCGTGTGGTCACGGAGAATGTGCGTGCGATGACCGCAGTGCTGCGCCGGATACCGGAACGGATGTCGCCCGATCTCTATTTCAGAGACTTTCGACCCTACATCCGCTTCTTCGAAGACGTGCACTACGAAGGGGTGGACCAACCGCCAGTCAACTATCGCGGCGAAACCGGCGCGCAGAGTTCAGTGATTCCCGCATTGGTCTCGTTCTTCAAGATTCCCCACGAGCCGAGTGCATTGACGCGCCACGTGGCGGACATGCGAACCTACATGCCGGACAGTCACCGGCGGTTGCTGGAACGGCTCGACCGTGCGCCGGACCCGCGTCCGTTGGCGGAGGCGGACGCATTCAATGCCGCGATGGAAGCGATCGCGGAATTCCGCAGCGTTCACTACGACTGGGCTCGGCAGTACATCGCCGAACGCGTCGATGATCCGCGCGGCACCGGTGGCACGCCGTTCATGAGCTGGTTGAAGCAACTCATCGACGAGACGCTGGCACATCGTTTGTGATCGCGCGCAGCGATCTCAGGTGGCGAGGCGCTTGACGTAGAAAAGGTCTGCGTGATCCTTGGGATCGCCGTGGACAGCGGCAACTCTCGTGAAGCCGAGCCCTTCATAGAAACCCGGCGCCTGGAAGCTGTGCGTCGACAGCACGATCTGCTCACAGCCACGACGCATGGCCTCGGTTTCGACGGCTTGCATCAACGCCGTGCCGATCCCGGTTCCGCGCTTCGACTCATGCACCCACAAGCGCGTGACTTTGCAGCAGCCGCCCCAGGTGTGGCCGGTCACACCGGCAATCGTCTGGCCGGTGGCTTCTTCCACCGATGCGGAAAGCAGTTCGCCGTCGTCGTACCCCGTTGCCCGTGCGTTGAACTCGTAGAGTCGGTCGTCGAGCAGATCTTCGAGTGCGGTGTCGCGTTGCGAAGAGATCCTGATTGGCGTGGGCACGTTCGCCTCCTGAATTGAGCTCCTCTCAGCGCCGCGCCGCGTCCGGCAAGCCGTCGTGTGGCCCGAGCGTGCGCGGTGGCGCATCGCTCCACCACTCGGCGGGGTCCATGTCCGCGCGCCGCGACGGATTGAGCGGATAGGTGATGCGGTTGTGGGCCTTGTGCACTTCGCCACCAACGAGCAGCAGTGCCTCATCATCGCCGTTGTTGATGAAGCAATGACAGATTCCGGTGCCGGCAGGAAATGCGGCCAGGTCGCCTTCGACCATGCGATGCAGGTTACCGTCGATCCAGGCATCCACCGTGCCTTCGATGACGTACACGAATTCCTCTTCATCAGACTCCGCATGCGGCCAGGACGAGCGCGTGCCGGGCGGCAGTCGTTGCAGGTTGATGCCGATGCGACCGAGCCCCGCCGCTCTGCCGATCGTCCGCAGGGGGCCCATCGGCTCGGTGCTTTGCGGATAGACGTGGGTGGATTCCGGAACGTCGACACAGGAAACGATGAAGGGCGGACGAGTGTTCACGCGGACCTCTCAATCGGCAGCCAGTGCATCGGCGAGTGCGTCCAGGAGCTTCGCACCGTCGCCGCGCCAGGCACTGCCGTGCATGCATGCAAGCGTCGTGGGTTTAGCGCCAGCCAGTCGCGCGAGCATCTGCCGCGTGTTCTTCGCGTGCGCGTAGTAGTCCATCTCTTTCCGGAACGCATCACTGGGTCCGAGAACGTCTGCCTCCGTGATGGGCGGATTGTCGGTGCCACCCTGGGTAAACAGGTCACCGCAAAACAGCGTTGCGGTGCGTTCTTCGAACAGATGGCCGCATTCCCAGGCGTGTGGCAGGTGGGGTGTGTCGAACCAGCGCACCGTGTGCCTTCCCAATGACAGCGTTTCGCCGTCCCGGATCGGTCGCGGTGCCCGGTTGGCGAGATCGTCTATCGATGTCATCGCGGCCACCGCGCTGCAAAGTGCCGTCGACTGTGGTGCTGCCGCGAGCCATTCGTTGAGGGATCCGCACTCGTCGGCCTCGACATGGGAGAAACCGATCCAGCGCAGGCGATCTACGGGCATCACGCTCGCCACGGCTTCACGTACCAGGGGAAACAGCTTGCGCGGCCCGGTGTGGAAGAGGAGGGGTTCGTCGTCGACGATCAGGTACTGATTGAAAGAAAAGCCCTGTGCACCCGCGATGGCGACCGGCGTATTGATCCGATAGATCCCATCCGCCACTTCGTGCACGTTGGTTCCTGACTGCTTGTTGGTCACTGCCATTGACGATCTCCTGGAAGTGCTGTGCTCCGAGCCGGCGACGTTAATACAAAAGCCACTAGATTCCGACAAGTCCCAGAGTGCCGCCGCGAAGAACGTATGCCGGGGCCCGGGCTGTAGGCGAGGGGGAACAGGAAGACCACCAGAAGCGTGAGAGCCTGGGTGTAGTCGATCGGGCATGTTTTCCCTTCGAAAGCCAGGCTACGCGGCGGGTATGGCTCGAACTATCCGTTTTCGGCCACGCATTGCAGAAGAGCCTCAACGCGCAGTTCCGTTCGTCGTACGATCGGCGTAAGACGCAGGAGGTCGACCGTGAACGACTTGGAGAAGCGGCGGGCCATCGAGGTTTATCGAAGGTATCCGGATTCGTTGCCGGCGCTCCTCGGCATCGAGTTGATGGATGTCGGCGATCAGATGCTGACGGTATCGCTCGCCGTCACCGGCAAGCATCTGAACCCCGCCCACACGAGTTGCCACGCGGCAACGATCGTCGCCATCGCAGACACCGCCTGCGGCTGGGGTTGTGTCGCTCATCTGCCGGAGGGGGCGGTGTCGTTCACCACGGTCGATTTGAACTGCAATCTGCTACGAGCGGTCACGTCGGGTGTCATCACGTGCGAGGCATCGCTCTTGCACGCGGGACGCACGACGCAGGTTTGGGACGCAATCGTGCGCTGTGACGCGGGAAGACGAATCGCGGCCTTCCGCTGCACGGAGCTGATCATCTACTAGGCCGAACTGCTCGGGCGCGCATCCATGGCGCGGCGCCACCGCCGAAAATTCGCAAGGTTTACCGGCACGGCGATGTCGTTGAACCGGGTGCCGAAGTCGATGGCGACTTTCGTCGTGATGTCGGCAACCGAGAACCTTTCGCCTGCAATGAACTGGCGGGTCGCGAGTTCGGCGTCGAACGTTTCGAGCATCCGGCCGACACGCCGTCGCGCACGGACTGCGACGTCCTGTCCCATGAATCCGCCGGCATATTCGATCGGCAGATAGAAGGCCAGCTCCGCACGGCGATTCCACATCTCGACGGTCGCTTTCTCGAGGGGATCGGTACCGAACAACCTGGGCTCGGCGAGATCTCTTCGAGATACCGGCAGATCGCCATCGACTCTGCTATGCACGTGCCGTCGTCGAGCTCGAGCACCGGCAGGGTACCCATGAAGTTCTTCTGCCTGAACTCCGCGGTTCGATTGTCCTTGTGCAGATTCAATCCGACGATCGATACGTTCAGGCCTTTCTCCGCGATGAAGATGCGGGCGCGTCGCGGACTCGGCGCCGTGCCCGAGTTGTCGGAGTAGAGTTTCATGTCGGTCTCCACAGCCGCATCCACAACCCCATCCTACGGCTGCCAGCACGAGTGCGTAACCCGCGGCTGCGTTGCGCAGCGGCGCGGTACTATGCACCAATCTCCCGAAGGGGCCAGGTTCGCCATGATGATGGACAAGATCGCTGCGGATTCGCACGCGTGGCGCTCGAAGTAGCGGCCGAAGATTGGCATCACCGCTTCGCCGCCGGCGCGCTGACGGTGGTGTTGGGCCGCAACGGTGCCGGTAAGTCGAGCCTCTGCCGCGCGATCGCCGGATTGCCATCACCGATGGTTTGCCGCGTTCTGCTCGACGGCCGCGATCTCGCCGGCGTGTCGGCGCGCAAGCGTGACGTGGCAATCGTGTTTCAGGCGTTCGTCAACTATCCGTCGCTCACCGTACGCGACAACATCGCATCGCCGCTCGTTGCGGCGCGGCGACCGCGTGACGAGATCGCAAACCGTGTTGGTGAACTTGCGGCAAGGCTCGGGCTCGACGAGCTGCTCGAACGCCGGCCGAGCGCGCTTTCCGGCGGCCAGCAGCAACGACTCGCCATTGCCCGCGCGCTGGCCAAGGGCGCTCGAATCCTGCTGCTCGACGAACCGTTCGCGAACCTCGACTACAAGCTGAGGGAACAGCTTGCTCGCGAACTGCGCGGCCTCACGCTCGCATCCGGTACCACCGTGATCTACACCACTGCCGACCCGCACGAAGCGCTCGCGCTCGGGGACGACACGCTCCTGCTCGATGCTGCGCGCGCCATCCAACGCGGCCCACCGTTCGAGATCTATCGGGCACCGCGCTCGTTCGCGGCCGCCGATCTCTTTTCCGACCCGGGCGTCAACCGGTTGCCGCGACGGACCGCGGTGGTGCGCCCCGATCACGTGAGGCTCGATGAGCGCCCGGGCGATCTGCGCTTCGCCGGCCGTGTTCTGCTCGGTGAGACCAACGGCAGCGAGACGGTTCTGCATCTCGAAGTAGACAGCGAAACGTGGGTGGCAAGGGTCGATAGGCTGCATGAGTGTGCGACCGACGCGACCGTCGATCTGTTCGTTGCACCTGCCGACGTGCTCGAGGTGAGCGATGGCTGAGATTCGCGTCGAGGCCGTTCACCACCGCTACGGTACGACCGACGTGCTGCGCGGGCTCACGCTCGAGATTGGAAACGGCGAGGCCCACGCGCTGCTCGGTGCCTCGGGTGCGGGCAAGACGACGCTCCTCAAGATTCTGTCCGGTCTGCTTGCGCCCACCGCCGGCTCAGTGTCCTTCGACGGCGCCGACGTAACACGTCTGACCCCGCGCGAGCGCAACATCGCTCAGGTTTTCCAGTTCCCGGTGCTGTATGAAAGCTTGAGCGTTGCGGACAACCTCGGCTTCCCGCTGCGCAATCGCGGGCTGTCGCGCGCGCAAGCAGCGCGGCGCGCCGCCGAGATCGCAGCACTGCTCGAGATCGAACCGCTGCTCGATGCCAGACCCGCGGCACTCACGCCTTACGAAAAGCAGCTCGTGGCGCTCGGCCGCGGGCTTTCGCGCACCGACGTCGCCGCCGTGCTCCTCGACGAGCCGTTGACCGCGGTCGAGTCCGCGGCGCGCTGGCGCCTGCGGCGTGTGCTGAAGACGGTCATCGCGGAGCTCGGCATCACCATGATCTACGTCACACACGATCAGCTCGAAGCACTCACCTTCGCCGATCGCGTGAGTGTCATGAGCGACGGCGTGATCCTGCAGACCGGGACACCGCGTGAGCTCGTCGAGTCGCCCGCACATGCATTCGTCGGCCACTTCATCGGCTCGCCGGGCATGAACCTGCTCGAGGCTCGTGTCCAGGGCGGCACCGTTCACGTCGACGGTGAGAAACTCGTGAATGTCCACGGGGTGAAGGACGGGCGGGTCGAGTTCGGCTTCCGCCCCGAAGACGCACGACTCGCCGACGCCGGAACGCCTGTCGAGATCCTCAGCGTCGATGTGCTCGGCGAGCGAGACAGCCGCCGTTTCGGCGTCCTGCACGGGGCGCTCGGCAGGCATCGTTTCGCGCTGCGCGGCGTCATCCCGGGCAGCCCGCCGTTTGCCGCGCGTCTCGCGATCGACCGGTTCCATCTCTTCGCCGACGGTGTGCGCCTCCATGCGACGTCCCGATAACCGCGCCTGGTGGCTGGTGGCGCCGGTGGTCCTCGTGGTAGCCGCGACCGCGGT
>JBFKCZ010000119.1:0-7442 GCA_041620035.1 Pseudomonadales bacterium | reverse complement strand
GTTCCGACGCACCGAGCGCGCTCAGAATGTAAATATATTGGCGGAACGCCACACTAGGTCGTGAACTACATCGCCATCACGGGTGGTATCGGCGGCGCCAAGCTTTCGCTCGGTCTGGCGCAGCTGCTCGAACCTTCGAACGTCTCTTTCATCGTCAACACCGGCGACGATTTCGAACACTTCGGCCTCGACATCTCACCCGACATCGACACGCTCTGCTACACGCTGGCGGGGCTCGCGAACCAGGACGTGGGCTGGGGCCGCCGCGATGAAACCTGGAACTTCATGGAGACCGTGCGCGCACTCGGCGGGGAATCGTGGTTCAACCTCGGCGATCGCGATCTCGCGCTGCACATGGAGCGCACGCGTCGACTGAAAGCCGGCGAATCACTCACCGCGGCAACCGCCCACATCGCGCAAGCGCTCGGCGTGCGGCACGCTGTACTGCCCATGACCGACAGCCGAGTCAGCACGGTCGTTGCAACACCCAATGGTGAACTGTCGTTTCAGCACTATTTCGTGCGTGACCGCTGCGCACCCACCGTCACGGGCTTCCGGTTCGCCGGCATCGAGACGGCCGGATTGTCGGCGGCAGTCGAGCAGGCCTTTGCAGATTCCGAACTCGCGGGAGTGATCATCTGCCCGTCGAATCCCTTCGTAAGCATCGATCCGGTACTGGCCGTTCCCGGCATGCGGGCGCGCCTCGAAGCCCTCTCCTGCCCCGTGATCGCGATCTCGCCGATCGTGGGCGGCAAGGCCATCAAGGGACCGACTGCAAAGATGATGCAGGAACTCGGTATCCCCACCACCGCCGTGGCGGTGGCCAAGCACTATCGCGATCTGCTCGATGGATTCCTGCTCGATGCTACCGATGCGGCCCTCACCGATGAGGTACGCGCGCTTGGGATGGCGGCTGCAAGCGCGCAAACGGTCATGCTAACGTTGGCCGATCGAGTCGATCTCGCCCGGAGCGCGATCGATTTCATCCACCAGATTCGCTGAGGGAAACGCCGTGTGGGCGGTGGTGCCACTGAAGAACCCGGCCGAAGCCAAGCAACGACTCGCCACCGTGTTGAGCACCGCCGAGCGCGCTTCACTCATGCTCGCCATGGTGGAGGATGTGATTTCGGCACTGGCGGCGGCGCGTGGTTTGCGGGGCATTCTGATCGTGTCGCGCGCACCCGAAGCGCGCGAGATCGCGCGCCGGCATCGCATCGATTGCTACAGCGAGGCGAGTGGCGCCGATCTCTCCGAAGCCGTGCAGGCCGCCGGCGGTTACCTCATGGCAAAGCGCGAAGTGACCGGTACGCTCATCGTGCCGGGTGACGTACCGCTCATCACGGCGGCCGACGTCGAGGCGGTGCTCGATCAGCACGACCAGATCACGCTGGTGCCCGACCTCGAAGGCGATGGCACTAATTGCATCGTCTCGACACCCCCCAATCTGATCCGCTACCGCTTCGATGGACACAGCTTCAAGCCCCACCTCGAAGCGGCCTATGGCATCGGCATCACGCCGCGCATCGTGCGCAACGACCATTTCGGGCTGGATATCGACTCGCCGGACGATCTGCGCAGCATGATTGCGCGGCTGTTGCCGTCGGCGACGCGCACATACATAGAATCAAGCGATATAGCATCTCGATTGATGCGTCCGCATAATGCCTCGACCGCCGTCTGAGTGACGTAACGCGGCGGTAACTCCTGGAGATCTCATGACTACGACTACGGCTGCCATTCTCGACGCAGCCCTCGACGGGCGCCTTCCGAATCACGCCGAAGCGCTGACACTCGCGACGGAAGTCGACACCGCGAAGCTGGCCGGCGTCGCGGCGATGCTGCGCGACCGGGGCCACGGTCAGCTCGTCACGTACTCGCGCAAGGTCTTCATTCCCCTGACGCACCTGTGCCGCGACGTTTGCCACTACTGCACCTTCGCGCAGACGCCCAAGCACATCGCCTCACCCTACATGCCGATCGATCAGGTGGTGGCAGTCGCGCGGCAGGGCGCCGAACTCGGCTGCAAAGAAGCCCTGTTCACCCTGGGTGAGAAGCCCGAGCTTCGCTACAAGGCAGCGCGCGAAGCCCTCGCCGAGATGGGATTCGAAACCACACTGGATTATCTGCACGCCGCCGCCAAGGCGGTGCTCGAACAGACCGGACTGTTACCCCACGCCAATCCCGGCAACATGACACCGGGCGAAATTGCAAAACTCCGTGCAGTTTCGCCATCGATGGGAATCATGCTCGAGTCGGCTTCGGATCGGCTGACCGAGAAGGGCATGCCGCACTACGGCTCGCCCGACAAGGTGCCGGCGGTGCGGCTCGAAACGCTGGAGGTGGCGGGTCGCGCGAAAGTGCCGTTCACGTCCGGCATTCTGATCGGCATCGGCGAAACGCGTCTCGAGCGCATCGAATCACTGCTGGCGCTGCGCGACGTGCACGAGCGCCACGGCCACATTCAGGAAATCATCGTTCAGAACTTCCGCGCGAAACCCGGAACGAAAATGGTGCGCGCGCCGGAGCCGGATCTCAACGAACTGCTGTGGACCATCGCCGTTGCGCGCATTCTGTTCGGCGCCGACATGAGCATTCAGGCGCCGCCCAATCTGTCGCCGGGCGTGCTCGCGCAGATCGTCGCCGCCGGCATCAACGACTGGGGCGGCGTATCGCCGCTGACGCCCGACTTCGTCAATCCCGAAGCGCCCTGGCCGCACCTCGACGAACTCGCGCGCGAAACTGCCCGCGCTGGTAAGTATCTGACCGAACGGCTGACGATCTATCCGCAGTACGCACGCGATGTCGCCACGTGGGTCGACGAAGGTCTGCGCCCGCGCCTGCTCACCATGATCGACGCCGACGGCATGCCGCGCACCGACGACTGGTGTCCCGGCGAAGACGGTGATCCGCCGCAGGCGGTTCTCGATGCGATCACCGCACCGGTCGACGCAATCGATCCCGCACTCGCACGGATTCTCGACAACGCACAGCAAGGCGAGGATCTCTCCGAGGCCGACGTGGTTCGCCTGTTCCGTGCCCGCGGACCGGAGTTCACCGCCGTCGTGCAGGCCGCCGACGCTCTGCGGCGCAAGCACAACGGTGACGTGGTCAGTTATGTCGTCAACCGCAACATCAACTACACGAACATCTGCTACTTCAAGTGTCAGTTCTGCGCGTTCAGCAAAGGCAAGCTGTCGGAGAACCTGCGCGGTCGTCCTTACGACCTCGAACCCGAAGAGATTCAGCGCCGCACGTCCGAAGCCTGGTCGCGCGGCGGCACCGAAGTGTGCATGCAGGGCGGTATTCACCCCGACTACACGGGCCAGACCTACATCGACATCGTGCACGCGGTGAAGGAAGCAGTGCCCGACATCCACGTGCATGCATTCTCGCCGCTCGAAGTCTGGCAGGGTGCCGCGACCCTCGGCATTCCGCTCGAGGACTTCCTCACGCAGTTGAAGGCTGCCGGACTCGGTACGCTGCCGGGCACCGCTGCGGAGATTCTCGACGACGAAGTGCGCGCCATCATCTGTCCCGACAAGATCAATACGGCGCAGTGGTTCGAAGTGATGGATACCGCACATCGGGTGGGCCTGCGCAGCACCACCACGATGATGTACGGCCATGTCGAAGGCTATCGGCACTGGGCACGTCACCTGCTGCGTCTGCGGGCGCAGCAGAAGAAGACCGGCGGGTTCACGGAGTTCGTACCGCTCCCGTACGTGCACATGGAAGCACCGATGTACCTGAAGGGCCGATCGCGCAAAGGCCCGACCTTCCGGGAAGCGGTCCTCGTGCACGCCGTCGCACGCCTCGCACTGAATCCGGTCATCACCAACATTCAGGCGTCCTGGGTGAAGATGGGTCACAAGGGTGTGATGGCCTGCCTTGCTGCGGGCTGCAACGATCTCGGCGGTACGCTGATGAATGAGAGCATCACGCGTGCGGCAGGTTCCGAACACGGCCAGGAAACGTCACCGCGCCAGATGATCGCCATGATCGAGGCGGCGGGAAGAAAACCCCGCCAGCGCACCACCCTGTACGATGATGCGCCGGCGGAGCGAATTCACGTCGGACTCGACGCGGGGCCGCTGACAGACATCGTCAACAACACGCCGAAAATCCGCAAGCGTCCGGCCAACCGCGAACTGGTGCGCAGTTATCCGAACGGCGTGAAGGTGGCCAACATCGATTAGTTGGCCGCCGCGAGCGCCCGTTCCACACGCACGGCACCGATCAGCGGCACCAGCACGGTCGCAAAGATCACGAGCGATCCCACTGCCAAGGCCTCGAGCGTGATCTGCATGCCGTAGGCATCCAGCGCCCATCCCACGATCGGACCCGTGAGCACGAAGCTGCCGCGAAAGCCGAAGCTCACCAGCGAGTTCGCGGTGGCGCGATAACGGCTCGGCACCCGGCGGTTGAAGGCATTCTTCAGCACCACCAGTCCCAACCCGCGCGCCACGAAGAACGTGAGCGCCACGATCACACCACCGACCACGCCGGAGAACGCAAGCCCTGCGTAACCCACCGCCGGCATGACGCCGACGATGATCAACAGGGCCGTCGACCCGACAGCGCGCTCGACACGTTCCGCGACCTGACCCGCCACTGCGGCGGCGATCATGTAGATCGCCCACAGATAGCCGAAGTGGGCAAGCTCGATGCCCTGCTCCTGCCACAGCTTCTGCAGCAGCCATACCGCATAGAAGGTCGTGAGACTCCACACGGAGATCGCCACGAACGTCATCCGCAGCACGGCGCCATTGCGAAACAGGTGCCGCGTGATCGCCAGCAGATTGCCGAGGTGATCGCCACCTTCCATGCGCTCGCCGGGCGCTTCCCGCAATGTCGCGGCGATCGCGAGCGGTATCCACCCCGCTACGACCTGCGCCCACACGATCGCATCGAGCGATATGAGCACGAGCGCGCTCGCAGCCAACGCCGCAATCGCTTCCGACGCCGTGTGCATAGCGTAGTGCCGCCCCACGACACGCTGCTGACGCTCCGCGTCCTCGCCGATCGCGAGTTCACTGTCGTAGATGAGCGCAAGGTCTGCACCCGACACCAGACTCGAGCCGATTCCGAGCCCGACTTCGAACAGCACGAGACCCCAGAACCCGTCGGCGAACAACAGCATCGTGTGTCCTGCGGCGAGGAACACGGCACCGATCACCAGTGTCTGCTTGCGTCCGAACAAATCGGCGACATAACCCGACGGTACTTCCATGACGAGCACGACGACGCCGAACAGGGCCTGCAGAACGAAGATGTCCTGCATGTCGAGTCCACGGCTTTCGAAGAACGGCACGACCACCGGCATCACGACCAGAAAAACCTGGAAGAAGCCGAAAGCGAGCGTTCTGTTCACATTCGTTCGTAATTGCTTTGCTGTCATCGCGTTCATCACATCACCCGACTGTTCACGCCCTTTTTCTTCACCCGAGAAACGAAAAACCCCGAAGGCTTTTGGCGCTTCGGGGTTCTTCGAAAGACGTGTCCTCTCACGGACTATCTCATCGCACGTTCACCCCGCGCCTCCATAGGCGATCGCCGACACCACGCACAGTTGTGCGGTGTCGCTGCGATCGAACATGTTGTGCCAGTAGGATTTCGGCATGGTTGGCCCGAAACGCTCCCGAAAAAAGGCGCGCAGTTTGCTCCCGCATAGCCAACAAGTCAACGGATAACGAGCAAAATACGTGGATTCCGACGGGCGGTGGCGTTTCGAAAATGACAGGAGGAGACTTGCCGGCCGGAGGGACAGGATGATCGGAGCGCGCGTCCGCGGCTCGAGCACGGCGTCTGTGCGCAGCGTTTGTACCCACCATTCCGTTTGCTCCTCTCATTCAACTCACGAATAAGAGGTAAGAACATGAAGCGTTTCTCTTTGCTACTGCTGCTCGGTTGTTGGTCTTTGAGCAGCCGCCCTGCCTACGCGGCGGAAACTGATGCTGTCGTAGAGATCTTTGCGTGCACGTTGAAACCGGGCAAGACGATGGCCGACTTCGATGCCGCCACGAAGTTCTGGCAGACCGAGATGAAGAAGATCGGCCCCGCCCAGCAGAGCTACTTCGGCGTGGTCTTCACGCCGATTCGCGCGAACGCGCCTGCGGACGTCTACTGGCTGGGCACGCATCCCAATCTCAACGCCTGGGCGCGCGGCCACGCCGAGTACGCCGCATCCGCTGGCGGGCAGTCCGCCGATGCGCGTTTCGATGCCGTGAGCACGTGCAAGTCTGGGCTGTACTTCAGCAAAGCGCTGCGCGAAGCACTCCCCGACGAGGAAGGTGACGTCACGGCCGTCGCCGAGTCCTACAGCTGCACACTGAAGCCCGGCAAGACAATGGCGAACGTGGAGTCGGCCCTCGCGGTGTGGAATGGGCAAGTGGAGAAACTGAAGGCCGCCGATTCCACCGCCGCGAACTTCTCCGCCTACATGCTGACGCCGTGGCTCGCGAACACACCGGTGGACGTGCTGTATCTCGTGATCAGCGACGACATCACGACCTTCGGCAAGGTGAACACGCAATGGATCACTTCCGGTCTCAGCGCGCCATCGGGTGCCGCGTTCAACGACGCGCACAGCTGTGAAACGGGACTGTATGCCACCCGCGTTGTGCACGAACCCACACCACCCGCTGCGCCCACGGCGGCACCCGCCGCGCCGGCGGCCGCATCGCAGTGAAGAACTGCTAACTCAGGCGCGCGAGGCCCTCGATGGTCGCGCGCGCCGCCTTTTCGTCCTGCTGGGGCAAAAGCGCAATCAGTCGGTGCACGCCGATCGCCGCGTACTGCGCACACAGTTCCGCCGTGACCCGTCCCGGCGGAGTGATACTGATCTCGAGTGGTTTCGTGCGGCCCGCGCGTTGCACTGCTGCCTTCAGACGCGTGAGCACGGCGGACGCCGTGTTCACATCCATGGCGAATCCGTACCAACCCTGGCCGACGCGCACCGCGCGCGCGAGTGCCGAGTCGCTGGCCCCACCGACGATGATGGGTGGGCCTCCCACCTGCACGGGACGTGGCTGTGCATCGATGCCGGAAAATTTCGTGAATCGTCCTTCGAATGCCGGCTTCGGCTCGTTCCACAAAGCCTGCATCGCGGCGATGCATTCGTCGGTACGCGGACCGCGTTCGGCAAAGGGAATCCCCAGGGCTCGAAACTCGGGTTCGAGGTATCCAGCGCCGATGCCGAAGAGTAGACGTCCTTTGCAGAGCACATCGAGGCTCGCCATCTCCTTTGCGAGCACCACAGGGTTGCGCTGCGCGACGAGGGTGATGCCCGTGCCGAGTTTCACCTTCGAGGTCAGCGCGGCGAGAAACGACAATGCCGCCGGCGGATGCAACATGGGGAACTGAGGCGGCGCCGGCGAGGGTTTCACCTGCGGATCGGGCAACACCACATGCTCACCGGTCCACAGCGACTCGAGACCGGCGGC
>JBFKCZ010000118.1:0-7486 GCA_041620035.1 Pseudomonadales bacterium | reverse complement strand
GCCGCTCCTTCACGCTGCGGCGGAAGAGCTGCAGGCTGGTGGCATCCGAACGCTCCGAGAAGGCGATGTTGTCGAGCAGCTCACCGAGTCTCGCACCATGCGGCAGCACGTACTCCTGCGCCGACAGGTGCTCGCCTTCGACCCGCACCGTAATCGTTCCCGGACGTTTGTCGGCCGTGAACTCGAGTTCGTCGCCATTGGCGAGCGTCACTTCGCTCGCCTGCTCCAGCGGAAAGTACTCGACATTGCGGATGGCGCCGCTGCTGCGCATGACGCGTACATGAGTGGCCTGTGCACGTGGCTTTGCCATACCCGCGATATCGGCAACGGAGAACGCGTCTTTATCCAGTTCGAAGCGTTTCTCGTTTTCCACTAGCCCGGTGACCTTCACGGTGTTCGCGCGCGGCGGCACAAATATGACGTCGGCATCGCCGAGTTGAACCAATGGCAGCCGGCCTTCGAGCAGGAACTCGTAGAGATCGAGGCGCGCACGCAGTTCTTCGCCGCGCTTCACCTGCACGTCCAGAAAGGTGCCGCGCTCGGCGTCGATGCCGCCCGCTTGATCGAGATAATGGAGGACGCTGTCCATGCTGGTGCCGTGGTACAAACCAGGACGGTTCACGAAGCCGCCAACGAACACCCGCACGGGCTGAGCCGCCGCGAGACTCGCATAGCTGTACACGTTGGCGCGGAACACGGTCTTCGCCGCGGAGTCGACCACGCGTTGCAGATCCTCGTTGCGAACGCCGGCCACGCGCACGGGCCCCACGTTCGGCAGGAACACGTTGCCCTTCGGATCGACGGTGAGGTCGGCATCGAAGGTGAACCCACCCCAGAACCGCACTCGAATGCGGTCGCCAACCGAGATGGCGTAGTCAGGATTGAATTGCGCGGCACCGCGCTGTGCGAAGGCGCCGGTGAACAGATGCGCGCCGAAGACTTCGCTTTCGAGGTTCACCCGATAGTCGAAGCCGGGCGCCGTTACCGGGTGCACCTGGGGCGGCGTATCGACACGGACCGCGCCACCCGCATCGGGAATCGGCGGCTCGGTTACCGGCGCCGTCGCCTTCGGACCGGCGATCCCTAGTGACAGCACATCGTCAGTCGCCGTCGCGATCGATGAAGCCAGGAACAGTGCAATGAAAATGAGGTGGCGCATCGCTTCAATCCTTGTGATCGCGAATGATCGCGCCGAGCAGATAAGCGATGCCCGCAAGCAGGTGTGCCGCGAGCGTGAAGACCACGGTGTTGTAGGCGCGGCGCGGCTCGAGGGGATACTGGGGGATGGTCGCTCCCTGCACGACCGACACCTTCTTGAGCGTCCGGGTCGCCTCGATGCGGACTTTCTCGAGCGCAACCAGCGCGGATCGGTAGACCTCTTCGGTGAACTCGGCCTCGGCAACCAGCCGCTGGAAAGCATCCACCGTGCGGTTCAGCGTTTCTCCCGTGGGAGCCGCGAGGCGCGCCTTCTCATCGTCGATCTGCTTGCGAATGGCGGCGATCCGGATGTCGACTTCCGTGACCGTGGAACTCGACGGCATGAGGTAGCCAAGCAGCGCGTTGCGCCGCGTATGCAGCCGCGCGAGTTCCGATTCGAGACCGCCGATGATGCCCATGGCATTCTCGGCACTGCTCTGCGGCGAGACGAGGCCCTGCTCGTCCTGATACTGCAGCACCTTCTGATGGGCCGCTACCGCCCTTCCCTTGGCCCGCGCCACTTCTTCGTCGAGAAACGCAACCTGCTCCTGGGCCAGCGCGTGCGCCTGACGGTTCATGAAGCGCTCACCTTCTTCGATCAGCATTTTCACGACGGCGTGCGCCACCGGCGCATCGAACGCCTGAGCACGAATCGCGAGCACGCCGGCGTATTCGTCGAACTCCACGGATACGCGTGAGAGGTAGTGTTTGTGGAACCATTCGATCGGCGCCTGCGCCGACCACATGCGCGAGATCCAATCGCGTTGCGGATCGCTGTAGTGCTCGCGCAGCGCGAGCGACTCGTCCAGATGGCGCAGCATGTCGATGGAAAGGAGGTATTCGCGCATGATCAGCTGCTCGCTGCGGGAGGCGCCGCTCACACTGCCCACCAGGCTCGAGAGATCGACCGTCTGGGGGCCGGCGATGTCGGTACGCTGAATGACGATGCGCGCCTCGGCGACATAGCGATCGGATGCGATCAACCCCCAGTACGCCGCGGCCAGCACACTCGCGGCCACGGCCGCAAGGAACAGGGGCTGGTGCCGAGCCATCACCGACAGGCTCTGTTGCATGGCGACGAATCCAGTCTGGGCGAACGCGCGCGTCATGATTCGCGGCTCGCCTTGTAGGCGGCCAACGCATCGTCGATGCGATCGAACCACGTCGCTCGACCGTCGTTGAGCCAGATGCCGGCGGTGCAGAACTGTTTCAGCGTGCCCTCGCCGTGCGACACCATGATGATGCTGGCGCGCTCGGTGAGATCTTGAAACGCGGCGGCTGCCTTCTTGCGAAATGCCGCATCGCCGGCCGAAGTCACTTCGTCGGAGATGTAGACGTCGAACTCGAATGCCAGCGACAGCGCGAATTGCAGGCGTGCTTTCATGCCCGAGGAATACGTACGCACCGGTTCGTCGAACGCCTTGCCGATTTCCGCGAACCGCTGCACGGCCTCGAGACGCTCGGCCAGATTTGCGTCGCAGCCGTGGATGCGGCAGACGAACTTCGCGTTCTGGCGGCCGGTGAGCGATCCCTGCAGCCCGCCCCCAAAACCCATGGGCCAGGACACGCGGCAGTGCCGCTCGATGCGGCCGCGGTTGGGCTGATCCACGCCGCCGATGAGACGCAGCAGGGTCGATTTGCCAGCACCGTTGTGGCCGATGAGACCGACGCTCAGGCGGGCGGGGATCGTGAACGACACACCACGCAGCACCCAGTCACCGGGACCATGGTTGGTGCGATAGCGCTTGTGCACGTCGTCGACGACGATCACTGCATCACCAGTCGCGTGGCGAAGCGCCGATGCAGCGCGAGCCCGAAGAACACGCTGACGAGCGCGCATGCATACAGGTAATCGGTGCTCAACTCGGGCACCGCATGGTAATGATCCGTGAAGGCCAGCCGGGCGGCCTCCAACCCGTGTGCGACCGGGTTGTACAACAGCCAGTCGCGATAGGGCTGTGGCACGGCGGCCAGTGGGAAGACCACGCCGGAGACGAGGTACAGCGGCATCATCGCGATCTTCTGGATGCGGCCGAGTTCCGGCACCAGCTCCGATGCCACCGACGCCACGAGCGCGAACCCGAGCCCCATCAGCCACAGTCCGATAAAGGCCGCAAGAAGCGCGAGCGGTCGATCGGGGGTGACGTCGTGCCCGAGCAGGCCAGCGCCCGCCAGCAGAATGAGGGTCACCACCGCCAGCAGCATCGCTTCCAGGAAACCCCTCACCAGCACCGTGTCGACGGGCTTCACCTGGCGGTACGTGAACAGCGCGGCGTTCGCCTCCAGCGCGTTCATCGCCTGCGTGGCGGTGCGGCGGAACAGAAAGAAGCCCTGCAGGCCCAACAACAGCCACATCGCCGTGTCGACGCCGCCGATGCTGTGGGCGCGCACCACGGTGTAGATCACGAGCAGGTAGGCCACGTGCACGATGGGTTCGGCAATCAGCCAAAGCCACGCGCCGCGTTCCAGAAAGAACCGGCTGAGCGCCTCGCGCAGGAACAGCGCCTTCCAGATCGCTACCGTGTTGCGGATGGCCGACACGCCTAGATTCCATGTCGGACGTTGGTTCCGACCGCGGGCCAAGGGGATGCTCGGCGCATGACGGCCGCTGCATGCATAGTCGTTCCTGATGCATTTACGTTTCTTCTTCGCGATCCCGATCGAAAGCGGCGCCCGGCACGCCCTCGACCGTGACCTTCGTCAATTGGAGTCAAGTAGATGGCGGTGAGATGTCAAACCGGCGTCGGCTTCACCGGCACCCGGCCGACCCTGTAAGGTAGGCGTACAGCGGCGAGGCCCCACATGAAACGGTTTGCATTGATCCTGGTGTTCGCGCTCATCCCCCGTCTAACCGGCGCTCACGGCCCCGCCACCGTGCCCGACGGTGTGGATGAGGCTCGTAGAATCGTGTTTCCCGATACCGCAACGCACCTGACCCTGGTGCTCGACCCGCACACCCACTCGGCGTTCTCCGACGGCCACGTCTGGCCACGCACGCGCATCGAGGAGGCACTCCGCGACGGCCTGGATGCGATCGCCATCACCGAGCACCTCGAGTACCAGCCGCACATCGCCGATCTGCCGCATCGCGACCGCAACCGTGCCTACGCAGAGGCGGTCGCTGCTGCCCAGGGTCGCAATCTCATCGTCATCAACGGTGCGGAGATCACGCGCGACGCACCCGCCGGCCACATCAACGCGATCTTCCTCGACGACGCCAACGCGCTCGTGAAGGTGCCGCGGGAGAAGCTCGATGTGAGAAAGGTCTACGTCGAGAGCGGTGCATGGCCCGCGCAGAAGGCCGTGGAGGCTGCCAATGCGCAAGGCGCCTTCGTGTTCTGGAATCACCCCTACTGGGGAGGCGACGTTCCGAACGGCATCACCGTGATGCCCGAGTTTCACCGGGCAAACGCCGCGGCGAAGCTGCTCCACGGCATCGAGATCGCGAATGGAAACGACTACTCCGCCGAAACCTTCCAGATCGCGCTGGACCACGATCTGACGCTGATGGGCGTTTCCGACGTGCACGACCTGATCGACTGGGACTACGAACCCCACAAAGGTGGCCATCGTCCCGTGACGCTGGTGTTCGCCGCGGAGCGATCGTCGCAAAGCATTCGTCAGGCGCTGTTCGACCGGCGCACGGTCGTGTGGTTCAAGAACCTGTTGATCGGCCGGCCCCAGCACCTCGACCCGCTGCTCGCCGCATCGCTGTCACTGCGCGATGCGCACTACCCGCCCGGCTCCGACATGCTGACGGTCACCATCGCGAACGTCTCGGACGCGCGTTTTCAGCTGCTGAGCAAGGGCCCCTTCACCTTCTTCGAGCACGGCAATCTGGTCGAAGTGCCCCCGCACGAATCCGTGACGCTGCGCGTGAAGACCCGCACGCGGCTGCCGCGCGTCGATCTGCCATTCGAGGTGATCAATGCGCTCACCGCACCAAGCCGCAACGCGTCGATCACGTTGGGCGCGGAAGCGCTGCAGGCACAAATGTAGGCGCGAGAGGCTTGCCCGAGTGAACGCGGGGCGCCTCGAGCTACGCCGGGATCGTCGTTTCCGGTTCGTGTTCGTCGGTCGGGTGGGCAAGCCGACGTGCTCGCGATTCGCGCCCAAGGGCGCTCCCACGGGTCTTCGATGACTTTTTCGATACCGTCGCATGCTCGCGTTTCATGACCGGGGTCGCTCCTACCCCCGATCTTCACGCACCTGGGTCGAACGTGACCTGGGTCGCCTCCTCTGAGACCTTCCATAGCTGCCTGGCGACACTCTCGGAGCGCGACAGGAAGCTCGGCTGCACCTTGCGCGGATTGCCGCGCATTTCACCGACACCGTCCGGGCCGATGTAGTCGCCGCCCTCGACGCCGGCTGCGAAACCCGCATACACCGTCGGCAATGCCCCATCGGCGGCGCTCTGACTGATGACGGAGCTGAACGATCGCGCGAGGGTCTCACCGAGCGGGAAGCTCTGCATCCGTGGACCGGCGTAAGGCAGATTGGTCGCCGCGATACCGGGATGACACGCGACTGCCGTGACATTCAGGCCCGCAGCGCGGCATCGACGATCGAGTTCGAAGGTGAACAGCAGATTCGCGAGCTTGCTCTGAGCGTAGGCGAAGAACGGATCGTAGAAGAGCTTGCCGTGGAGATTGAAGAAGTTCACGAAGCCGAAGTGATGCGCGAGGCTCGCCACTGTTACCACGCGAGCGCCAGGTGTGGCTTTGAGGCGCGGGAAGAGCAAGGCGGTGAGCGCGAAGTGGCCGAGGTGATTGGTCGCGAACTGGGTTTCGTATCCGTCTTCCGTTTCCCGACGCGGAATCGCCATCACGCCGGCGTTGTTGATGAGCACATCGAGCGTTGCGCAGCGACCACTCAGCTCGTCGGCACATGCGCGGACCGACGCAAGCGACGCGAGATCGAGCGCCGCGGTTTCAACCTGTGCTGTGGGGTCGCCGCCGCGAACTTCGTCAGCCGCCGCGGTCGCTTTGGCGGCGTCGCGACTCGCGATGATGACGCGGGCACCCTTCCCGGCCAGCACCTTCGCCGCTTCGATGCCGATGCCGCTGTTGCCGCCCGTGATGACCACGGTACGCCCTGCCTGGCTGGGTACGTCGTCGATTGTCCACGCCATGACATTCTCCTGTCGGCCCTGATCGAACTCGCATCGTAGCGCCGCACCCCGGCAAACGCAGCCTTGGCCCGCGCCACTGTTCGCTGCGAAGGTGGTAAAGTCGGCGCAACAACAGAACTCGTTTCCGGGGAGGGACACTCGTGGCAAAGCTGAACGTGAACGGCGAGCGCGTGGAGGTCGACGCAGATCCGTCGACACCGCTCCTGTGGGTGTTGCGTGAACACCTCGAACTGACTGGTACGAAATACGGATGCGGTATCGCCCTGTGCGGGGCCTGCACCGTGCACGTCAACGGCAATCCGGTCCGCTCCTGCGTCTTCCCGGTGTCCGCGGTGGCCGAGACCGACAAAGTCGTCACCATCGAGGGCTTGTCGACGGACGGCTCGCACCCGGTGCAGAACGCCTGGCGTGAACTCGACGTGCCGCAATGTGGCTACTGTCAGACCGGCATGATCATGGCCGCCGCGGCACTGCTCGCGAAGAAACCAAGTCCAACCGACGCAGACATCGATCAGGAAATGACCAACATCTGCCGTTGCGGCACCTATCAGCGCGTACGCGCAGGCATTCATCTCGCGGCGCGCAGTAAAGGCAAATCGAAGGACAAGGACAAAGACGGGGTGCCGGCATGAGCACGACATTGAAACTCTCCCGCCGACAGTTCGTGGTTGGCAGCACTGCTGCAGGGCTCACGCTCGGGTTCGGCGTGCCGTTCAGCCGCAATGCCGCGGCACAACCGGCCTTTCCCGACGAAATCAACGCCTGGGTGGTCGTGAAGCCCGACGAGCAGGTGATCATCCGCATCGTGCGCTCCGAGATGGGCCAGGGTACGTTGACCGGCCTTGCTCAGCTGGTCGCGGAAGAACTCGAGTGCGACTGGGCGAAGGTCAGCACCGAATACCCCACGCCGGGCGAGAGCCTCGAACGCGGGCGCGTCTGGCAGAGCTTTTCCACGGGCGGCAGTCGCGGTATTCGCGAGTCACATGACTACGTGCGTCGCGGCGGCGCAGCCGCACGCGAGATGCTGATCGCCGCGGCGGCAACGAGTTGGGGTGTTGCACCCGGCGCCTGTCGTGCGGAGCAGGGCGTCATTTACGGTCCCGGCAACCGCCGCACCACGTTCGGCAAAGTGGCCGAGGCCGCCGCGCTCCTGCCGGT
>JBFKCZ010000117.1:0-7506 GCA_041620035.1 Pseudomonadales bacterium | reverse complement strand
TCTGTCGCCGGAGGAACATCGGCAGATCCAATAGAAACGACTTCATCCCGGCAAAGCCCGCACCAAGCACCAGCAACACTACCCACAGACCATCTTCGGTCAGGTACTGCGGTCCGAACAGCACGCCGGCCAGGTGTGGCGCCACGGCCGCGAGCCCCACGACCGCCGGAATCATCAGCAGCCAGAGAAGTTCGACGTAGCGGCCGAACAGCCGCTGAACCTCGGCCGCATTCGCCTCGCCAGCGGCTTTCACCAGACGCGGATACCACGCCGCACCGATGCCGCTGAACAACATCGCGATGAGCTGTTGTGTCAGATCGGCCACGGCGACATAGGCACCGAAACGAGCCGCACCCAACGTCGCACCCACGACGGCGCGGTCCGCCCACTGCGAAGAAAAGACCAGTACGCCAACGACCGCCAGCGGCATGGCGAAGTCAAGAAGCCGCTTCTGTTGTTCCCCTGCAAAAGCGGCCAGCGATGTCCAGCCGTGCGCGAAGGCGGCTCTTCCAAACGCAACGACCGAGAATCCCGCCGATAACGCGAGCCACCCTACCGCCACCTCCGCCGGCGCCCCGACGAGCATCACCACCACCGCGCCAGAGATGGCCGTCGCGGATCTCGACAAATACAGCAGTCCGACGCGGCGGGGCTCGAAGGCGGATGCTGCAGCCTGTACGGCATAGTCGAAGGCGCCTTGCATCGTCGCCAGTGCAACCGCGGCCAAGATCAACCCGGCGTACTCGATCCAGAACACGCTCGCGGCCAATCCCGGCACAACGACGGATACGGCGCCGCGATAGAAGAGATTCGCCAGCGCCGCCCTGTCCCTGCCTCCGGCGTCGGAGAACCTGGCCAGCGCTCCGCGCAACGGACCGAAAACCACCGCGGCGGCCAGCAGTGCGCCACCCACGGCGAGCGCGACTTCAGCATAACCCTCGGGCCCGAACGCGCGTGCGAGCACCGCGAGCGTCGCAACCGAGAGCACACCGCTGACACCGCGCAGTCCAACATACGCGGCCGATACTTCGAGGCTCACGGGAGATTGAGCCTCGGACGCGCGACGAACAGCAGCGACGGAGCGACGATCCGTTCTCCGAGGCGTCCGAGCACGAACTTCGCAACATTCTTGAGGATTCTGCGAATCGACAGGTCGCCGTGCCAACTCACGAACGTGCGCGGCGAACATCGACCAACATCGAAGTGCTCACCCAGCAACGCGCGCATTCCGGCGACATCGAAGGACGCCACGTGACCCCATCGGTGAAACGTGTTGCCGCAGGCCGGACAAACGGTCTCCTGGTCGGAGAGTTTCTCGCAATAGGGCACCGTTCCGACGAGGACACCATCAGGACGCAGAACGCGTCGCAACTCGCTGACGACCGCGAGGCGCATGTCGTCGGCGATGTGTTCCAGCACCTCTGAGATCACGATTGCGTGGAAGACATTCGAATCGAAGGGCATGGTATTCGCGTAGGCTTGCCGCGCGTCGATACCCTCTGCACATAAACGCTCGACCGCGCGACCATCCGGGTCGATCGACGCAACCGGCCAGCCGCGACCCATCAATTCGCGTTCGACGCCGCCGCCACCAATTCCGATGTTGAGTACCGGGCCACGCTCGGCATGTCGCTCAACGAGCGCGACGAGCGCCCGATATCGCGCTTTGGCATCGCTGAATCCGCCGTGCGCGGGATCCTGAAAGTGCGCCCAGATTCTCTCCTGATCCATTCGAGATCCACCAAGGGTTCGCCGCCGTAGTACGCGCTTGTATAGCCGCCGTGCCGTGCGCGTACCGCAATTCGGTTCCAGCTGACTTGCTAGTATAGCCAGTGTGTTCAAGGGGTTCTGCGGGATGGTCGAAACTTCTCCGCGATGGTGGTTGGTGGTTGGGTCACTGCGCTCGGGCGGAACCGAACGGCAGGTCGTCGTGCTTGCCAACGAATTGGTTCGGCGCGGTGAAACGGTGGGCATCGCCCTGATCGACGGCCGCCATGCCCCGGCTTATCTCCTAGATTCGAAGGTGGCCATCGCCGCACTCGGAGAGGGCGGTGCGCTCGGCGCGCTGCGAGCGACGTTCAAGCTGCGGCGGCTCGTCAGGCACGCAACCATCGTCTACAGCTTTCTCGATGCGGCAAACCTCGTCGCTGCAACGGCCACCCTCGGACTCCGCACACGTCTGATTTGGGGCATGCGGGCGTCCGACATCGCGTCGAGCGGTGTCGCCAGGATCAGTAGCCGGTTGTGCCGTCCATTCAGCTCGCGCGTCAGCGTCATGATCGGCAATGCAGCGGCATGTCTCGAATACTACCAACGACACGGATACCGTCCCCGATCGTCGACCGTCGTCCACAATGGCATCGATCTGTCGACATGGCGCCCCGACGAGTCGGCCCGGCGCGAAGTCCGGGCCGAACTCGGTTTACCCGACGAGTGCGTGTTGATCGGGTTCGTCGCCCGCGTCGATCCTCAGAAGCGTCACGACCTGTTGCTGCAGGCATTCGCTCGCTGCGCGAATGCCTATCTCGTGCTCGCCGGTCGCGGCACGGATGACCCCAGTGGCGCGATTGCTCGACAGATTCGATCCATGGGACTCGAAGAGCGCGTTCGAGCGCTCGGAGAGCGGCGGGACATGAACAGGTTGACGGCGGCTCTCGACATCGTCTGCTGTGCATCGCACTATGAAGGCTTCCCCAACAGCCTGCTCGAGGGGATGGCATGCGGAGTCTGTTGTGTGGCAAGCGACGTGGGAGGGGTTCGTGAAGTCTTGGGCGAGGCGGGAATCGTCGTCGCCGACCACACTGTGACTGCCTTTGCAGACGCCCTGAAGAGCGTCATTGACGACGAAGTACGCAGGAGAGAACTTGCCGTCGCAGGTCGCAAGCGCGCAGAGGAATTCTTTTCGATCGGCGCGATGACCGACGCGACGGTTGCGGCAGCGACGGGCTGACAGGTTGCGCATGCCGAACGATCATAATGCCGCCCCCGAAATCACCTTGGTCTTCTGATGACTACCGAGTCGCCGTCACGTGGAATCCTGCTGGTGAATCTCGGCTCGCCCGCGAGCACGTCGGTTGCCGACGTACGAACCTACCTCGACGAGTTCCTGATGGACCCGGAGGTGATCGATTCGCCGTGGATCGTGCGCGCGCTCGTGGTGAAGGGATTCATCCTGCCCTTTCGGCCCAAACGCACCGCGGCCGCCTACCGCGAGATCTGGCAGCCGGAGGGCTCGCCGCTCCTGGCTCATTCGAAAGCGTTGCGCAACGCGGTGGCGGCGCAGGTCGCCTGCCCGGTGCTGCTGGCGATGCGCTACGGCGAGCCCCGAATCGAGGCGGCGATCGAGGAACTGGCCGCCGCCGGCGTCCAAGAGATCCTCCTGATGCCGCTGTACCCGCAACATGCGGCATCCACCCGGAAGACGACCATCGCGAAGGTGCGCGAGACGCTGCGCCGAGTAGCGCCATCGATTGCGCTGCGCGTACTGCCACCGTTCTACGATCTACCGGGCTACCAGGGTGTACTCGCGACATCGATTCGCGAAGCCCTCCCTGAGCAATTCGATCAACTGCTGTTCAGCTACCACGGACTGCCCGAACGCCACATCGAGCGCGCGGACCCGACCGGCGCCCACTGTCTCAAGCGCGCCGACTGCTGTTCGACGCCGTCGGATGCACATGCGAGCTGCTATCGATACCAGGCATTCGCCACTTCGCGTGCGGTCGCCACGTTGCTCGCGTTGTCGGAAGAGCAGTGGCAGGTCAGCTTCCAGTCGCGCCTGGGACGCTTGCCGTGGCTGTCCCCCTACACCGATCAGCTGCTCGCCGAACTGCCGGGGCGAGGTGTGCGGAAACTCGCAGTCGCCTGTCCCGCGTTCGTCGCAGACAACCTCGAAACCCTGGAAGAGATCGACATTCGCGGCCGGGAGACCTTCATGAACGCCGGCGGCGAACAGTTCACGCTGGTGCCCTGCCTGAACACGCGGCCCGACTGGGTGGACGTTCTGGCGCATTGGTGCAGGGAACCGCCGCCGCAGGCGACGTTCGATGTCGAGGGCTGAAACCGCGCTCGGCACGCTGGTCGGTGATAGCCATGGCGGTGCGCGCCGATTTCGCGGCGTGCCGTTCGCGCAGAGTCCCACGGCAGCGCTGCGGTTCAACCACCCGCGCCCCCCATCTGCGTGGTCGGGTGAGAGAAACGCATCGCAGGTCGGACCTGCACCCATTCAACCCGAAGTCGTCGGGCTCGGTATGCGCGGCGCGGCGCGAACGAGCGAAGACTGCCTTACGTTGAACGTGTTCACGCCGGCCTGCGACAACGCCAAACGGCCCGTGTTCGTCTGGATCTTCGGCGGCGCCTACACGAACGGCGACGGTGCAGACCCACTCTTCGATGGCTCAAATCTCGCGATTCACCAGGATATCGTGGTCGTGACCATCAACTATCGTCTGGGCGCATTGGGCTTCGCACGAATCATCGACGACAACTGTGGTCTCGCCGACCAGATCGCCGCCCTCGAGTTCGTGGCCGCCCACATCGGTCGCTTCGGTGGCGATCCCGGGTGCGTCACGATCGCCGGTGAATCGGCCGGCGCGATGAGTGTGTGCAATCTGCTGAGCTCGCCGCGCGCGCGGGGACTGTTCCATCGTGCAATCGCCCAGAGCGGTGCCGCGAGCAACGTGGCAACCGCGGGACAGGCGCGAGAAGCGGCTGGTTTGTTCCGTCAGGAGCTCGGAACCGCGGCGGAAGCAGCCGACGTGGACTCGGTTCTGTCGGCACAGATGCACACGGCAACGAAGTTTCGCGCGCGCCATCGCGTGTTGCCGTTTCGTCCATGGATCGACGGTTATCTCTTGCCCGAGCATCCCCTCGACGTTGCCGGCGCCTCGCCGATACCGCTGATCATGGGCATGAACGCCCACGAGAACCGGCTATACGTGAGACCGAGTCTCGATCTATCGAGGGAGGAACTCACAGCCCGCATTGCCACGCGAGTCGGTGAACACGCGCCTGCCGTGCTCGCGCACTACCTGCATGAGCGCACGCAATCGCCGATCAATGTCCACGCCGCGATCCTGTCGGACATCGATACGGCCCTCTACTTCCGGCGCCCTATGCTCGACTATGCACGCAGGCGCGGCGCGCCGACCTGGCTCTACCAGTTCGACTGGCCATCGCCGGCGCTGCGCGGTTGGCTCGGTGCCTGCCACGCCATCGAGATCCCTTTCGTGTTCGGCAACTTCGATCTCAAGAGCACCGCCAAGTTCGTAGGATCAGGGCCGGACGCGGACCGGCTCGCCGATCGAATGATGGGGCTGTGGGGTCACTTTGCGCGCCACGGCGCACCGCCCGCCGATTGGCCGGCGTACCAGCCGAAGAGTGAACAGCAGCTGCATCTCGACCGGGACGTGCGCGTGGCATCGCTCCGCGACGATGCCACCCAACGGTTCTGGGAAGCGCTCGGCTGACCGGCGGTGGGGCTACGGCAGTTGGTTGTAGGAGCGAGCCGTGCTCGCGATTGCCCGCTGCCACGTCACTTCGCGATCGTGAACCCCACGCGCGGGAAGTGGACGACCACCTCCCCTGCCTGCTCGTCGTGGCGGCGCACGGCGAACTCCCGCGCGGAAGCGACCACGAGCTCCCCCTTCACGGGAATCAGACCATAGTCGGTCGGCGTCACTCCGACCTGATCGCCGAGTTTGACGCCATCGGGCAACACCGGTGCCGCGCGCGGGACGGCCATCGGCTTTGCGTCGCGTCCGATCGCGAGCGCCGCATCCGCCGGGATCTCCTCGAACTTGCCGTGACCGAATGCCGCCATTCGGGATCGCCATGCGGCGACATTCGGGTAGCCATCGAGGATCGGCGCCACCACCGGATTGTTACCGACGAACCACAAGCAGTGGTACACGGAAAAGTCGGCGATCGTCGGCGCGGCACCAAACAGGAAAGGCGACTGCAAAGACGCGTCGAGTTCGATCAGGTAAGCGCGCAGGTGGCTCTCGGCGGCATCGGGCGAAATGCTCACGAGGTTCGCGCCCTGACTGAGCTGGGCGCGGTCTTTCTGAAACGTCTCGATGTCGGTTTGCGATAGTCCCTTCATGGTCGCGACCATCGCACGCGGCTGGAACATGATGGCAACACCGACCCTGAAGAGATGGCTGTCGGCCCATTCCGCCACGCGATTCGGCACGAAGCCGGCGCAAAGTTCCGGTTTGCCGGCGCGCTGGGCGAGGCGTTCGGCAATGATGCGCGAATCGCAGTACACATCAGCGCCCTCCTGCATGACCGGCGTGCGCCGATAACCGCCCGTCAGCGGCATCAGGAGCGGCCTGGGCATCGTCGGCGAAATGATGACGGATCGCCATTGCAGGCCGAGATAACCGAGCAGCAATCGAATCTTCTCGGAGAACAGGGATGGTGCGTAGTGGTGCAGAATGATGTCGGCCACGAAAATCCTTCCTTCTTGCTGGCTTCAGTTGATTTGCGTTCGCTCAAACCGTCGGCGCGAGCCGCACCACGGCCTCGTAGAAACTCTGAACGAGCGGCCTCGAGAACATCGACTTCCGGGCCACGAATCGCACGGGCCGGTTGAGGCCGTATCCCCCGAGCGCGATCAGTTTGCCCTCGGGCACGCCGAGGGTTTTGGCGACACCGGCGGGCACCAATCCGTGCCCGAGCCCCGACATTGCCATCTGCGCCACCGAGAAGAAAGACTCGAGTGACGTCGACCGCTTCAGATGCAACCGCTTCATGTCGTCTTCGATGCTTGCCCACGCACCGGAGCGCGACTCGATGGTGATGACCTCGAGTTCGTCACCCACGCGATAGTCGATGGGCTTCAGTGCCGAGGGGATGATCACCATGGGTTCCAGGCGCACGACCTCGCTCTGCAGATCCGTCTCCGAGTCGGCGAGGCCCGTGCACAACCCCACCATGTACTCGCCCGACCGGATACGGTCGAGGACCACCGGTGAGCGCTGCGCGTGGAAGCCGAACTCGACCCCGGGCAACTCGCCCTGCGCCTGAGCGAACAGCCGCGGCCCCCAGCTCGCGAGTATCGCCTCGGAGACACCGACGATGATCTTGCCTTTGCGCAGCGCGTTGTCCTCGAGAAACACGCTGCGCAATTCCGACAGCAGCGGCGTCACCTTTTCGACGAGGCGCGTGCCGTGGTGCGTGAGCACGACCCGCCGGCCGTGCCGCTCGATGAGCTGGCGGTCGTAGTAGCGCTCGAGCGCGGCGATGCGCTTCGACACCGCCGACTGGGAAATCTTCAAGACGGTGCTGGTCTCCATCATCGTGCCCGCCTTGGACAGTGCCACCAGCGTCTCGAGGTTTTCGATCATCTCTGATATTCCATTCGAGTAAGCATCATATTCCACGCATTCGCTTTTTTCATGAAATGCCCGGGCCAACAATGCCGGGCCATGACGCTTCCCCTCATCGTTGTCGCCGCCGTACTGCTCACCAGCATCCTGTCGGGCGTCATCGGCATGGCCGGCG
>JBFKCZ010000116.1:0-7506 GCA_041620035.1 Pseudomonadales bacterium | reverse complement strand
GTCGAGTGCCTTCCCTTCAGCCCCAGCACCACGATCACGGCGGGCGCTTCACCCAGGTGGTGAACGAGATGTTCTACGCTGCGCAACGACAACCGCTGCGACCGCGGTAACGCATCGATCGCCTTGGCATCACCGCCGTAACGCGCGATGTAGCGTTGCCACGGTGTCTGCGACCATCGCTGCATGTCGGACAACAGTTCGCGATCGCGCACGATCACGAAGCGCCAGTCCTGGGCGTTCTGGCCGGAAGGTGCGCGTATTGCCGCATCCAGTACCTGGAACAGCACGTCCTCCGGAATGGGATCGCGCTTGAAGCGGCGCAGCGCGCGCGTCGTGTAGAGCGTTCGGAAGAGACCAGGATCCGCCGCCATGCCGTTGTCCCCGTTGTTGCCAACAGGTCGGCATGATACGCCGGTGGAAAGCGGATCCGGCCGGTTGGGCACCGGCCGGTCGCATGGATCAGCGGAAGGTTACTGGAAGTAGAGACGTGCGCCGATGCCGTACTCGGTGACGTTGTCACCAAAGCTCGCGCCAGCAGTCACGGCAAACATGTCCGTGAAGCTGTACACGGCGCCAACGCTCAGCGAGGTATCGTCCTCGTCCGACACGTCTTCGTAGTTCACACCCGCATTCAGTTCGAATTGGGGTGCAACCATCGCGCGTACGCCAACACCGAGCGCGTAGCCGTCTTCCGTATCGGAGCCGAACGCGTTCGCATCGAGGTCGTATCGTACCCACGCCGCAGTGGCGACGAGGTCGACAGTGGGGCTGAGTTCGATGTTGACTCCAGCGCCGAGACGCATGCGGCTCAGGTCCAAGTCCACGATACCGGCATCGATCTCGCCATCCTGATAGCTGGCGAACAGATGAACCATCTCTGTTGCCGCGATCGAGCCATTGATGCGGAAGCCATCGCCGTCTGCATCGAGGTCATCGAAATCGATCCAGTCGTACCCGACTTCTGCAAACGTATATTGCGGGCCATCGTCGGCCATTGCTGCATTGGCGAGCATTACACCGGCCAATACTCCGGCGGTGTTCGCAAGCAAAGTCTTCTTGATCATTCAACACACTCCTGCATAGATTTTTAGACCTTCGTCTTTGAACGAAGCGCGCGCAGGATACAGATCCACGCCCGCAGAATCCACACGCAATACCTGCAGCGAACGACAACTGGGTCGCAGTTCGCATGACTGGTATTCATCGAAAAAAAAGAGGCAGAATGCCTTGCAGATACGGAACTTTTGGGGGGGAGAAGGAGTCATGTGGCTGAAACTGCGACAAATCGCGCTCGTCGCTCGCAAACTCGCGCCGATCGAGCAGGAATTGATCGACGTACTCGGGGTAGCAGTGTGCTATCGGGACCCGGGTGTTGCGCATTTCGGTTTGGAGAACGCACTGTTTCCAATCGGGAATCAATTGCTGGAGGTGGTCGCACCCGTACGCGACGAGACCGCGGGGGGGCGCTACCTCGACCGGCGCGGGGGCGACGGCGGCTACATGGTCATCACCCAGTGTGACGATCACGCGCCACGCAAAGCGCGGGTCGAAGCGTTGGGCGTTCGCATCGTGCACCACTTCGAGACCAAGGGTTTTCTGAACATGCAGATGCACCCGCGGGACACCGGCGGCAAATTTTTCGAGATCGATCAGCAACTCGGCCCTCGGGCCAACGACGATGACGGTCCGTGGGAGCCCGCGGGCCCTGACTGGCAGAAGGGGCGGCGTCTCGAGCGCGTGCGCGGTATCGCCGCTGCAGAAGTCCAGTGTGATGAACCGGAGAAAGTCGCAAAGCGTTGGGCCGATATCGCGGAAATCGGGCTCGTAAAAGGAGCACCGCATCCGACGCTTCCGCTTGCCAACGCATCCGTACGTTTCGTCCCTTGCACGGACGGTCGACCGGAAGGCCTGGGCGGCATCGACGTGCTCACCAACGACAAGGCCGCCATCATCGCGGCGGCGAAGCGGCGGGGTGTTGCGACCGACGGCAACCAGATTCAGCTGTGTGGTATGCGGGTCAATCTCCTGTGAGCGCCATCTCCCTGTCGAAAATCCTGAGCCATTGGGCCGAGCGTCTCGGCGATGCGGTCGCGATTCACCACGAAGGGCAGGAAGTGACCTGGCGCGAACTCGATGCGCGGTCCAATCGGCTCGCCCGCGCATACGCCGACCTCGGTGTCGCGAAGGACGACTTCGTGACCATCGCGTTGCCGAACGGAATCGAGTTCTTCGACGCCTGTTTCGCAACCTGGAAGCTCGGCGCGACGCCGCAACCGGTTTCCGCGAAGCTGCCCAAGTTCGAGCGCGATCAGATCATCGAGATCGGCAATCCGAAGCTCGTGGTCGGCGTACCGGAAGGTGCTCACCCGAATGTCAGAACGGTCCCTGTCGGCTACACGCCCCCCGCGACGCTCTCTGATGCTGAGCTACCGGAGCGTACTTCGACGTCATGGAAGGCCATGACTTCAGGGGGCAGCACGGGACGGCCGAAGCTGATCGTCACCAAACAACCCGCAACCCGCGACCCCAACGAACCCTTTCTCAATTTCGGCGACGAGGGCAGCGTGCTCATACCGGGCCCGCTCTACCATAACGGCCCGTTCATGTGGGCGATGGGTGGGCTCTTCAAAGGCAACCTCGTGACCGTCACCACACGCTTCGATGCGGAGCAGACGCTCGCGCTGATCGACGCGCAGCGCGTGGATACGATTTATCTCGTGCCGACCATGATGCAACGCATCTGGAACCTGGGAGACGCGGTCCGCTCGAAGTACGACGTATCTTCGCTGAAGACGTTGTGGCACCTCGCCGCGCCCTGTCCGGCATGGCTCAAAGAAGCCTACATCGATTGGTTGGGCGCGGACGTCATCTGGGAGCTGTACGGTGGCACCGAAGGCCAGGGCTCCACCGTGATCACCGGGCCGGAGTGGCTCGCGCACCGGGGGTCGGTGGGCAAGCCCGTCGAAACCTGCGAGATGAAGATCGTCGACGAAGCGGGCAACGTCCTGCCGCCCGGCGAAGTGGGCGAGGTCTACATTCGCCCCAAGGCGGGTGCCGGCACCACCTACCGGTACATCGGCGCCGAAGCCAAGAGCATCGAAGGGGGCTGGGAGAGTCTTGGCGATCTGGGCTACATGGACGCCGACGGCTATCTGTACCTGTCGGACCGGCAGACCGACATGATCCTGTCGGGTGGCGCCAACATCTATCCCGCGGAAGTCGAAGCCGCGATCGATGCCTTCCCGGGCGTGCGCTCATCCGCCGTCATCGGTCTGCCCAGCGAAGATCTCGGCAACACCGTTCATGCAATCGTCGATGCACCGGACGGCAACGTAACCACAGAGGCATTGCTCGCACACCTCGCCGAACGGCTGGTGCGCTACAAGATTCCGCGAACGATCGAGTTCGCGAGCGAACCCTTACGCGACGATGCTGGCAAGGTGCGGCGCAAACAGCTGCGCGCCGAGCGTATCTAGCCTAACGATCGAATCCCGGCTGCTCGCGCGCGACGAGCCGCAGAAGTGCCGGCCAGGCCATGGCCGCGAGCCCTTCCCAGGCCAGGCCGCCTCTGGTGAGTGCGCGCATGGCATCGATCGCCTGCTCGCCCACGGGGTGGTGCGCACCACCAGCCAGGGTCTTCACCTGAATCGCGCAGGCACGCTCGAAGTAGTACATGCGCATGAAACAGCTCGCAATATTGGAGCCGATCGTCAGCGTGCCGTGATTGCGCAGCATCAGCAGATGCTTCGACCCGATGTCTGCGATCAGGCGCTCGCGTTCTTCGAGGTTGAGTGCAACACCCTCCCACTCGTGGTAGGCCACATCGTCGTACACGAACATCGCGTGCTGGTTGAGCGGCAGGAAGCCACAAGCCATGCCCGAAACCGCAACGCCCGCGTCGGTATGCAAGTGCATCACCGCGTGCGCATCGTCGCGCGCCATGTGCACGGCACTGTGAATGGTGAAGCCGGCGGCATTGGCGGTGTAGCCGTTGTCGAGCACCACGTTGCCGTCGAGGTCGATCTTCACGAGATTCGAAGCGGTCACTTCGTCAAAGAGCAGCCCATAGGGATTGATCAGGAAGTGATCGCTGCCAGGCACCCGGGCAGACAGGTGCGTGAATATCATGTCGTCCCAGCCATAGTGCGCCACCAGCCGGTACGCGGCTGCCAGATCGACTCGGGTCTGCCACTCCTGCGCCGATACGATCGACCGGACGTTACGAAGATCGACTGCTTCCGCCATCGCAAATCCTCCAAGGGCAATGCCCCGAGCCTGCCAGAGTTTGGCGGGCTTCGAAAGCCACTTCAGACACGGCGTTCCTGGACGCGGCCCGCGAGATGCCCGTCGAACAACGTTGCCATCGCTGCGCGCGTCGCCGCATCCGCCGGTCTCGGGACGAGCTCGTGCACACGCCCGTCATGGAGATGTACCCAGTAGACGTGCCGCTCGCCCTTCGGCCAGGGGCGTATCTCGCGCTCCACACGTTCGATCGAACCCAACGGAAATCGCCATTCCCGAGTCAGGTTGGCACTGGCCTGACCCGCACCGGCCAGGCGACACACGAGGTTGCCATCGATGATCGCCAGCATGGGCCGGCGATGCATGTGCATCAGAATGGCCACGCCGAACCCGCCCGTCACCGCGCCAATCAGGACAACCGGCGAGTACCACGCCGCCCCCGTGGCAACCGCAGCGATCGCAATGACACCGCCGGCACCGGCAATCGTCGCCATCAGACGTTTGTAGCCAACAGGCCACGGGATCGTTGTAGTCAACCCTGCCTACCCCCGCGCCGCTCAGCCCGCACGCACGGTTCTGACGAGTTCGGCAAGACGATCGAGCTTTGCGAGCGTGAGCTCCGCAGATTCTGACGGAATGTTGAAGATGAGTTCGTCGAACCCCTGATCGATTCGCCCGCGCAGCGAATCGATCTTCTCCGGCGCCCCGAACAGCGCAAGCGTGACATCTTCGACGCGCCTCCCCACCTTGTCACAAGCCGCCTTCAGTTTGTCCATGTTTCCTGAACCGAGGCCGCCGATCGGCATCCAGCCATTTGCGTACTCGGCGATCCGATCGAAAACCCAGGGTGAATTCGCGCCAATCCAGATCGGCGGGCCGCCGGGTTGCACCGGCTTCGGATAAGACCAGATCGGGTCGAAGTTGACGTGCGCACCGTGGAACTCCGCCTCGTCCTCGGTCCAGATCGCCTTCATGGCGAGCACCTTTTCGCGCACGACATCCCACCGGTGACGATAGTCCGCGCCATGGTTTTCCATCTCTTCCCGGTTCCATCCCGCACCGATGCCGAGAATGAAACGGCCACCCGATAGCAGGTCCACGGACGCGACTTCCTTCGCCAGCGTGATCGGGTCGCGTTGAACGACCAGACAGATGCCCGTGCCGAGGCTGATGTGCTTGGTCACCGCAGCGCACGCACCGAGTGCCACGAATGGATCGAACGTGTGCGAATACTGCTTCGGTAACTCGCCACCCCCCGGAAATGGAGTCGCGCGACTGGTTGGAATGTGAGTGTGCTCCGGGAAGAACAGAGAATCGAAACCGCGCGCTTCGACGGCACGCGCCAGTTCTACGGGCTGAATCGAGTAGTCGGTCGGAAACATCGTAATTCCGAACCGCGCGTTTTCTTTGGCGAACGTCATGATGCGTGCTCTCCCTGGGGAGCTTCTATACTAGACGGCCACCGAGGAGTCGTCAGCCGTGGATCTTTCAGACGATGCGTTCGATGCACTCATGGCGCGCGAACCCGTCGCACGCCTGGCCACCGTCGATTCGGAAGGCCACCCGCACATCGTCCCCATCGTCTTCGCAGCCTCCGGGGACCACCTGTACTCGCCCATCGACGCAAAACCAAAACAATCGAGCAATCTCAAACGCCTGCGCAATCTCCGTGAGCAGCCCGACGCCGCCCTCCTCATCGATCACTACGAAGCGAACTGGCAGCGGTTGTGGTGGGTGAGACTGGACGTGCATGCCGACGTCCTGACCACCTCGGAAGCAACGCGCCGCGAGTTCGACGCAGCCGTGGCTGCACTACAACGCAAGTATCCCCAGTACGCGACTGTCCCGGTACTGCGCGAGGAGCCCATGCTGATTCGCATGCGGGTCTTGCGGACGGTCGCATGGTCTGCCGAGGACCGCTAGGATTGAGCGTTTCCGGACAGGGACTCCCATGAACGCTCCAGCGCCCGGTTCCGCCGAATGGCTCGCGCAGGTCGATGAGCCGATCGTCGATCCCGATCAACGCATCATCGACCCACACCACCATCTGTGGCCGACCGGCCGCTTCGGTGCCTACCTCCTCGAGGATCTCTGGTCGGATACGGGTTCCGGTCACCGCATCGAAAAAACCGTATTCGTGGAATGCGGGGCGTCCTACCGGGAATCGGGCCCCGACAAGTTCAAACCGATCGGCGAAACGGAGTTCGTGGCCGCCATCGCTGCGCAATCGGCCAAGGGCAGGCAGCAGGCAAAGATCGCCGGCATCGTCGGTCGCGCCGACCTCACACTGGGCGCCGCCGTCGAGGAAGTACTGCACCTGCACAAAGATGCCGGGCGCGGCTTGTTCCGCGGCATCCGGCATGCCGGTGCGCGCGATCCGAATCCCGAGGCGCTGTCGATTCCCGGCCGGGCGCCAGCAGGACTCTACGCAATGCCCGACTTTCGCGAAGGCGTTCGCACCCTCGGCCGCTTCGGGCTCACGTATGACACGTGGCACTATCACCACCAGAACGCCGACTTCGCGGCACTGGCGCGCGCGGTGCCCGAAACAACCATGATCCTCGATCACTTCGGCACTCCTTTGGGCGTAGGTCCCTACGCAGGCAAACGCGACGAGATCTTCGCCGCCTGGAAGAAGGACATCGCCGCCATTGCGCAGTGTCCGAACGTGGTTGCGAAACTCGGTGGTCTTGCGATGCCCGACAACGGATTCGGTTGGGAGACGCGTGCAACACCGGCGACTTCCGACGAGTTGGCGCACGCGCAGCAACGCTACTACCTGCACACGATCGAGTGCTTCGGTCCCGAACGTTGCATGTTCGAAAGCAACTTCCCGGTGGACAAACGCTCGATCTCTTACGGCGTCCTCTACAACGCGCTGAAGAAGATCGCTCGAGGTTTTTCTCCGGCCGAGAAGCACGCGATGTTCTACGGCACAGCGGAGCGCATCTACCGACTTTAGGTCTTCTGGGAGATACCTATGAAGAACCCCGACGTGGTCATCGTCGGAGCGGGTATCGCGGGCGGTGCGCTAGGCACCGTGCTCGCGCGCGCCGGCGTCGACGTGCTGATGCTCGAGCGCACGCTGGAACACAAGGACGTCGTACGTGGCGAATGGATCGCGCCGTGGGGTGTCGCCGAAGCGAAGACGCTGGGGCTCTACGAACTGTATCGGGAAGCCGGTGGCCATCATCTCACGCGCCACATCACCTATGACGAGCTGATACCTGCGGCCGAATCGGAAGCTCGCACCCTCGACATGCC
>JBFKCZ010000115.1:0-7515 GCA_041620035.1 Pseudomonadales bacterium | reverse complement strand
GAGACCGAGGGCCAGGGATGGCCCGAGTCAATCCCTCCCTCTCCGCCAGAAATGAAAACGGGGACCGTCAGTGTCCCCGTTTTCGTTTCTGGCGCAGTGGGCGGCTTGATGAGGTCCCTTCAGTTCGACAAAACCGCAGGACTGCGGTTTTGGGCGCTGTCGCGCAGCGACGGCGGTCGAGGCGGTAGCCGAGACCGAGGGCCAGGGATGGCCCGAGTCAATCCCTCCCTCTCCGCCAGAAATGAAAACAGGGACCGTAACGGTCCCCGTTTCACTTCTCCGGAAGTGGGCGGTGGCACAGCTCCGGCGCTACCGCTTGCTCGGCGTCACGTATTCGTGAAACACGCGCTCGGTTCCATCCGCTTCGCGCAACACGATGCGCGTTATGCCGGAAGGCGGTGCCCATACGAGGTGCGCCGTACCGGCGCCGTCTTCGGCGTACTCGTCGACCTGGTAACCTCTCGCTCGCAGGCAGGTGTGCTTCAGCCGTTGCGAGGCTATGAAGCCGTCGCCGAGACCACCCTCGATGCCGAGGTACTTGGCGAGATGAGACTCGTCGTAGGTGTCGGGGTCCCAGGATGAAAAGAGGAAGCCAGCGACTCCCGCGGCGACGGCGCCTTCTGCGGACGTGCCGCCCTCGAGTTTCGTGAGCGTTCTGGCGGTATCACCGGCCCTGGACTCGCGAGCCTCGTTTGCGGCAACCGACGGATCACCCTGCAGCAGTTCGTCGAGAAGTCGCCGAGTCTCCGCACTGCCGAACTGGCGACACTCTTCTTCGTCGGCCTTCACCTGCTCTGGGCCGACCCTGGCCGAGTGTTCATTCGGTGTGATTGTGCGCGTCATGTTCGCGATGGTGCCACACGCATTGGCACAGACCGCCAACACGGTTGCGAGCGCTATCGACCTCGCGTACCGCAGAGCCGTGATCGTGCAAGTATTCATGATCTCCCCCCAAAGTCGTCGTTGTGCCGTACTCCACCCTGTTTACTGCAAACGCGGTCGAATCTTCCTACTTTCCGGTGCGATTGTCGCCGTAGCGCTGCAAGGATTCCGGGAGGCCTTTTGGCTCGATCCATCTCGCGGCCGCAGGTGGGGCGCGCTAACCTCCGCTTTCGACGTTGACGAGAGAGACATCATGGACTTCGGCGGCAAGGTAGCGGTCATCACGGGCGGCGCGAGCGGCATCGGCCTTGCGACCGCGAAGCAGCTCGCGGCGCGTGGCGCACGGCTGGTACTGGTCGATGTTCAGGCGGACGCGCTCGCAAAGGCGAAAGCGACCATCGAGACAGTAGCCACCCACGAGGTCGCTACACGGGTTTGCGATGTCGCTAATCTCGACGACATGCGTGCGCTCGCCGACTCCGTGGTCACCGAACTCGGTGGCGTGCACATCGTTTTCAACAATGCCGGCATTGCTGTGGGCGGACCGATCGCCGAGATGAGTCACGACGACTGGCGTTGGGTGATCGACGTGGATCTCTGGGGGCCCATACATGGCGTCGAGGTCTTCCTGCCACACATGCAGCGTGCCAAACAGGGCGGTCATATTCTGTTCACGGCCTCGTTCGCGGGCCTCGTGCCCAATGTCGGCCTCGGGCCCTACTGTGTGGCCAAGTATGGCGTCGTCGCTTTGGCCGAAGTGCTGCATCGGGAGCTGCGCGACGAAGGAATCGGCGTTTCAGTGCTGTGTCCGATGCGCGTTGCGACCAACATCGGCACGTCCGAGCGCAATCGGGACGAACGATACGGCGGGCAGGACGCCGTGGCACCGGTGCCGGAGCAGGGCGAAGCGAATCCGGATCTCGCGGGTCGCGTGCTCGATGTCGACGACGTCGCTGCGCAAGTGGTGAGAGCGATCGAAGACAAGCGGCTCTACATCCTGCCGCACGCGGAGAGCCGCAAGTACGTTCAACGACGCTTTCAGCGGATCGATCAGGCGTTCGAGGCGTGAAGCCACGACCGCTGAGGAATCTCGACGAAAGCGTAGACTAAGGGATCCAGTGCGACTTAGATCCAAGCCGAAATGACAGAAAAGCATCGCAACGATACGTACGCCGACGACGTGGCGGCTACGCGCGGCGCAGAGACGCCCGCCATTCCCGCCGCGACGGTCGTTCTGCTGCGCGACCACGATTCGCGCATCGAGACGTTGATGCTGCACCGAACCTCGCAAGGCGCGTTCGGCGGGATGTGGGTGTTTCCCGGTGGACGCATCGATCCCGAGGATTATCCGGCCGATCGTGATCCGAACGTCGCTGCGAGAAACGCAGCGATCCGGGAAACCCTCGAGGAAGCCGGCATGGTCGTCTCGCCGGAGGGTGTAGCCTGGTTTGCGCACTGGACGCCGCCGCCCGGAACACCGAAGCGCTTCGCGACGTGGTTCTTCGCGGTGCGGGCGGAGAGTCACGAAGTGACGATCGACGGCGGCGAGATCCAGAACCATCAGTGGATCGCGCCACAGGCAGCCCTCGAGCGGCACGCGGGCGGCGAAATCGACCTCGCTCCGCCAACGTGGGTGACGCTCCATCAGATGTCGCGTTTTTCGGATGTCGACGCTGCGCTCGCGAGACTGCGCGCGATTCCGCCGCGCGTCTACGAAACGCGCATCGCCAAACGTGCGGATGGCATTCGTGTCGCGATGTGGCGCGGCGATGCCGGGTACGAGACGTGGAGCGGCGATGCACCAGGGGAGCGACATCGGCTGACGATGTCGCCGGGCGGCTTCGTGTTCGAGAGTACTGCCGTCGCGTACTGACTTTCCCGCTGCTGAGTACCCATCGTGACCCACTTCCGAAGGCAACGAATGTGGGGTCGGCGGAGTTTCTGTAGGAGCGACCCTCGGTCGAAGACAATCGCGAGCACGGCTCGCTCCTACGACTGCGGTCTGGCTTTGATGTGACGAGGACGACCGACATCTACGGACCCCACAAGGTGGAATGCACCATGTCGTGCACTTCGCGGACTCCGACGTTCCTTACCCGGTCGCATGCTCCGACCACCATGCAGGCAGGTCGGCGATCGAGTCGAGCACCGCATCGGCGTGAACGTTCGATTCGAGATCTGCTGGCCGGAATTTACCGGTTTGTACGAGCACACCGTGTATCCCTAGCGCCTGCGCGGCGGCGACGTCGGTGCGTACGTCGTCACCCACCATGCAGGTCGCTTCGGCCGTCACGCCGAGCTGTGCGAGCGCGGTCTCGAAGAACGGCCGCGCCGGTTTGCCGAGTACGCTCGCGCGCTGGCCGGTTGCATGCTCGAGTGCTGCGACGAATGGTGCGGTGTCGAGCCGCAGTCCATCGGGTGCTTCCCAGTAGCGGGTCATGCCGAGCGCGACCAATCGAGGGTGTGGTTGCGCCATGAGCAGTCGAAATGCACGATTCAGAACGTCGAAACGCCAACCGTCACCGAGATCGCCGATCACCACGGCATCTGCGCCATTCTCGGCGTCCTCCGGCAAGACATCGAAATCGTCGAACTCGCATTGAGTCGCAGGCTTCACGAACAGTGCGACTCGGCGAACGCCTTGCTCGGTCAGCCAGCGCTTTGCCGCGGCGGGCGGGCTCAAGATCGCTTCTTCGCGGACTTCGATGCTCATCTTCGCGAGCTTGTCGACGAGCGCACTGCGCGGCCGCGATGTCGTGTTGGTCACGAAGAGATGCGGGATCTGCTCGGCCTCTAGCCACGCCATCACGTCGGTAGCGCCGGGGATCGCGCGATTTCCTTCGTACAGGACGCCATCGAGGTCGAGCAGCAGAGCGTGCATGTGCGGCTCATCCGTGAACTCACAGCACTGGTAACGCCGATACAGTCATCATGTCGGCGAAATCCCCGGGAGCGCGCCGAACAACGTAGACCGCGCGCTTCAGCCCGCACGCGGAAACGGTGTCGGATCGCCCGGACCGGTCGGCACGTCGAACGCGTTCAGCGTCATCGAAACGAACGTGTAGAAGCCGATCGTCTGGATGAGTTCGATGAGTCCGCGCTCGCCGAACGATTCGACCGCACGCCGATAGAGATCGATCGGCAGGTCGCGGGTTTCGTGCAGTGCTCGGCAGACTTCGATCACGAGCCGCTCGTCGGCGGGGGCGTCCGCGGGCATGCGCTGTTCGAAGACTGCTTTGATCACCGCATCGGAAACGCCCTGTTCGCGTGCCATGCGCTCGTGTGCCACCCACTCGACGTTGCTGCGCCAGTGCCGCCCGGTCACGAGGATCGCGAGTTCCACCAGGCGTCGGCCGAGGGTGGTGCGCTCCCAGATGAAGTTGCCGGTGCGCATCGCGAGTTGTGCCACTTCGGGACTTCGAATCCACGGGTCGAAGGGTCCACCGAACTGACCATCCGCGCGCGGCTTGCGTGCGCGCGCGATACGGTCGTACTCGGTTCGCTGGTCGGCATCGAGGGCTTCGGGCGGCAGGGGCTGCAAACGGCTCGGCATGGTTCCACCTCGTCTCGTCTTCGGAGTTCGATCCGGAAGTATGCAGGCATCGGCGGGCGCATTGCTCTTCCTCACGCGATATTCACGGCGCAAAGGGGAGACTGAGTTATCTCTCACTCATCGGGGTGTCACGGATGTTGTCTGCACCGGATCGAAGCGCGGGACTGCGCGAAATGTCGGCGGTTTTCGAGTTGCCGCGGTTGCTCGCCAGTTGGCCGGGCCTCACGAGTGTGCGTCGCGGTGCAGGCGCGCCGGTCGTCGTCCTGCCCGGCTATGGTGCAGGCGATCTGTCGACAACGCCGATCCGCACCTATCTCTCTGCGGTCGGTTTCGCGGTGCGTGGCTGGGAACTCGGTCGCAACGGCGGCGACGTCGAAGCCTTGTTGCCGCGCGTCGTCGAAGCGGTCACCAGGGCAAGTGAGCGGGCGGGGCGTCCGGTGAGTCTGGTCGGCTGGAGCCTCGGCGGCGTGCTCGCGCGGGAAGCAGCACGCGAAATGCCCGACGCGGTGGCGAAGGTCGTCACCTTTGGCACGCCGGTCATTGGCGGACCGAAGTACACCCTGGTCGGCGCCCGCTACGCGGAACTCGGCTACGACCTCGATGCGATCGAAGCTGCGGTGGCGGAACGGCATCGCGTTCCCATTCGCGCACCGGTCACGGCGATCTACAGCCGCAATGATGGCGTGGTTGCGTGGCGCGCGTGCATCGATCCCTGGACACCGGGCGTCGAGCACGTCGAGGTGCGATCTTCGCACCTGGGCCTCGGCATCGATCCCGACGTGTACAGAATCGTCGCGGACCGGCTCGCGGGCTGAACCAGCATTAACATGTCGACAACGGCCCTGGTGACGGGAGCGAGCCGCGGCATCGGTGCCGCGATCGTGCGCGAGTTGGCGACCGACCCGTCGATTGAGACGATCGTTGCGATCGCACGCCATGCGCCCGAATTTAGTTCGCCCAAGGTCGTGCCCCTGGCCGCCGACTGCGCTGACGAACAAGCGCTGATGGCGGCGGCCGAGCGAACACCGTCTTCGCTGGATCTGCTTGTTCACTGTGTCGGCGCACTCGACACGGGTGCGCGCACGCCGGAGAAATCCCTGGCCCATCTTTCGGCGGCCACGCTCATGGAAGCTTTTCGCGTCAATACCATCGCCGGTGCGCTGGTTTTGAAGGTGTTCGCGGAGCGATTGCGTGCCGCGGGTGGCACGGCGGCGCTGCTGTCGGCGCGGGTCGGCAGCATCGGCGACAACCGGCTGGGCGGCTGGTACGGCTATCGTGCATCGAAGGCCGCGCTCAATCAGATCGTCAAGACAGCGGCAATCGAGTTCGCGCGTGGTGCCCGCGCCGCACGCGTCGTCGCCGTGCATCCCGGCACTACGCGTACGGACCTCTCTGCGCGATTCGTCGAAGGACGCGCTGCGGTCGCAACACCCGACGAGACCGCCCGCCGGATAATTCCGGTGATTCGCAGCGTCACGGCGGAAGTGTCGGGCGCCTTTCTCGACTGGGATGGCGGCGTGATCCCGTGGTGACCGAGCGCAAAGTCTGGATTGCGTTCGGCAATCAGCTCTTTCATCCACGCCACCTGCGTGCGCATCGCGATGCAACGGTCGTGCTCGTCGAGGATATGGCCCTGTGCAGGCGCTATCGGTACCACCGTCAGAAACTGCTGTTCGTGATCGAAGCGATGCGCGCATACGCCCGCACGCTCCGCAAAGCCGGCTTCGAGGTGAGGCATTTTCGCCTCGACGACGGCATGAGCTGGCGAGAGGCGCTGAGCAGCGTCGCGGAAGACAAGAGTGCAACGGTGCTCTGTCACTTCGAGATCGAGAGCCCGGGTCTCGACGAGGCAGTGCGCAAGTTCGCGGCACGGCACGATCTCGAACGTCGCGTGATCACGACACCGATGTTCATCGACACGCGCGAAGCGTTCGCGGCGCATGTCTCGGGACGACGCGCTGTGCGCCTCGCGCCCTACTATCAATCGATGCGCCAGAGGCTCGACGTACTCCTCACCGATGATGGTGCCCCGATCGGAGGCCGGTGGAGTTTCGATCAGGACAACCGGAAGAAGCTGCCGCGCAGCGTTTCACCGCCGGCGCCGAATGTTGCCAAGGCGAGCCGCTCGCTTGCAGGCACGCGACGCGAGATTGCAGACCGTTTCGAAGATCATCCGGGCGGGATGGAAGAGTTCTGGCTGCCGGTGACGCACGAGTCCGCAGAGCACTGGCTCGATGACTTTCTCGTGCACCGGTTTCACGACTTCGGACCTTACGAGGATGCACTCACCGAGCGGTCGGACTTCGTCTATCACAGCGGGTTGTCGCCGCTTCTCAACGTAGGCCTGCTGACGCCGCACGAAGTGCTCGGCCGCGCACTCGAGTTTGCGCGCAAAGAGAATGTGCCACTCAACAGCCTCGAGGGATTCGTGCGGCAGCTCATCGGCTGGCGCGAGTTCGTGCACGGTGTGTTCCATACGTCGCGCGACACGCTCGAGACCGGCAACGTGTGGGCGGGCGATCGCGCACTGTCTCACGCCTGGTACGAGGGCACCACGGGACTGGATCCACTCGATCACGTCATCGAAAAGACGTTGCGCCTCGGCTATGCCCATCACATCGAACGGCTCATGGTGGTGGCGAACGTCATGAATCTCTGCGGCGTGCATCCGACCCATGCGTACCGCTGGTTCATGGAGATGTTCGTCGACGCCTACGAGTGGGTGATGGTGCCGAATGTGTTCGGTATGGGCCTGGCAAGCGACGGCGGCACCTTCACCACCAAGCCATACGTCTGCGCTTCCAATTACCTGCGCAAGATGGGCGACTATCCCGCCGGGGATTGGTGCGAAGTGATGGACGGGCTGTACTGGCGGTTCATTGCGAAGCACGCGGACCGACTCACGGCAAACCCACGAATGCGGCCGATCGTGGCCAATGCGAAGCGGGTTCTGGAGCGGCGACCTGCAGCGCTTGGGGCGGCGGATGCGTTCATCGAGCGGGTAACCGTCCCGATGGGTGATCAAGTGCCCGCGTAGACGAGCGGCCCCTACGGCTCGAGCAGCAGTACCCCTGGTCGGT
>JBFKCZ010000114.1:0-7555 GCA_041620035.1 Pseudomonadales bacterium | reverse complement strand
GTGGAGACGGCAGCCGGACATCGAATCGGCATCAACTCCGCGCGCGCCAACGCGGTCGTGGACTGCGCGCTCGATCGCGGCCGCATCGAGGAGATTCAGGCGCGAAACGTGCGGCGAGAAGTGCGGCTGCCCGACGCGGCGGGCGAGGGTGCCGGGGGTCGTATCGACTTCGTCGTTGCCGCGCCAAGGGGCCGCGACTGCTACATCGAAGTAAAGAGCGTGACGCTGATGCTCGACGACGGTTGGGGTGCGTTTCCGGATGCGGTGAGCGCGCGAGCGACACGCCATGTCGAAGCGCTCGCACGAATTCGGGCCTCCGGCGCACGCGCGGTGCTGTTGTTCTGCGTGCAGCACACGGGCATTACGCGAGTGCGTCCGGCTGATCACATCGACGCGACGTACGCACGAGCGCTCAGGCATGCGGTCGCGAGTGGCGTAGAGGTCTTGGCCTACGGCTGCGCGGTCGACCGCCTTGGCATCGAGATTTGCGGGCGGCTGCCGGTAGCGCTGTCCGAGGACTGAATCATCTGGGCTGGCGGGCGAACTCCCGCTTCAACGCCTGGTAGTCAGCGGCCGCGGACAGGCGTGCGCCGTAGCGGGTGATGAGCCGCGATGCGGCGAAGTTGCCAAAGCGTGCCGCTTCCTCGCTTGGCATCCCGAGGCACCAGCCATACATGCACGCGCCAGCGTAGATGTCGCCGGCGCCGTTCGTGTCGATGGGTCGTACCGGGAATCCCGCGACTTCGCGCTGCTGCTTGCCATTGACGACCAGGCTGCCACGCGCGCCAATCGTGATGTTCACGGATCTCGCAATGTCTCTGAGTTCATTGGCGGCAATGTCGAGCCGATCCGTGTGCGCCCAACCCAGGGCCTCTTCTTCGTTGCAGAACAGATGATCCACGCCGTTGCCAAGCATCCTGACGAGCGAGTCGCGAAAGAAGTTCACCATGCTGGCATCTGACAGCGTGATCGCGGTGGCGACACCATGGTGCGCCGCGATCTCGCGGCAGGCGAGCACCGCTTCGGTCGCGCTGGGCGACGAGGCGAGGTATCCCTCGACGTAGAGATAGCGGGACGAGCGTAGCGCATCGGCGTTGAGTTCTGCTTCGCCGAGGTTGCCCGATATCCCTAGGAACGTATTCATCGAGCGCTCGGCGTCCGGCGTCACGAGCACCAGGCAGCGCCCCGACTTGCCCTCCGTTTGTTGCGGATGGGGGTTGGTGGCGACGCCGATGCGCCGCAGGTCGTCGAGGAAGAACTTGCCCGTTTCGTCGGAGGCGACCTTGCAGGCGTAGAACGTAGGCGAACCGAATGCCTGTGCGGCGATGAGCGAGTTGGCCGCCGACCCGCCGCTGCTCCGCGCCGGCGTGAGCTCGGTGAGGTGTTCGAGAAGCGTGTCCAGGCGTGGTTGGTCCACGAGCGTCATATGGCCCTTGTCGATGCCATGGCGGGCGAGGAACGAGTCGTCGACCACATACTCCATGTCGACGAGAGCGTTACCGAGCCCGTAGATGTCGAACGCTTGGGTCATGTTCGCGAGACCTCCGCAAATGCGCTGTCGGCACAGGCGAGGGTGGCGTCGATGGTCGCATCGTCGTGGGCCGAGGATACGAATCCGGCCTCGAACGCCGACGGCGCAAGGTAGACACCGTTGTCCAGCATGGTGTGGAAGAATCGATTGAACCGGGCGACGTCGCACCGCTGCACGTCGGAGAACCGATGCACGGGGCGATCGGTGAAGAAGATTCCGAACATGCCGCAGACGTGGTTGACGACCACCGGGAGATTGTGCGCTGCGGCCAGTCGAACGAGGCCCGACGCCAGGCGTCCGGTGCGTTCGCCGAGGCGGCGATAGAAGTCGGGTGCGTCGAGCGCGGTCAGCATCGCGAGACCGGCAGCCATGGCGAGCGGGTTGCCCGACAACGTGCCGGCCTGGTAGACGGGTCCCAGCGGTGCGATTTGCGACATGATGTCCGCGCGGCCGCCGAATGCGCCGACGGGCAGACCGCCCCCGATGATTTTTCCGAGTGTGGTCAGATCGGGAATGACGCCATACAGCGCCTGTGCACCGCCGCGAGCGACGCGAAATCCCGTCATGACTTCATCGAAAATGAGCAGCGCGCCGTGTCGCTCGGTGAGTGCCCGCAGGCCTGCGAGGAAACCGGGCAGCGGCGGCACGCAGCCCATGTTGCCCGCCACGGGCTCGATGATCACGCAGGCGATGGTGTCGCCGTAGCGGGCAAACAGATCGGCGGCCGCATCGAGATCGTTATACGGCAGATTCAGGGTGTGCTGTGCGGTATCGGCGGGAACGCCGGGACAATTCGGAATGCCCAGGGTAAGCAGGCCCGATCCTGCCTTGGCCAGCAGAGAATCGGAGTGCCCGTGGTAGCAGCCCTCGAACTTCACGATACGGTCGCGCCCTGTGAACCCCCTCGCCAGTCGGATCGCCGACATGGTGGCTTCGGTGCCTGAATTCACCATTCGCACGCGCTCGATCGCCGGCATCATCGCCACTACCCGCTCTGCCATCTGGATCTCGAGTTCTGTGGGCGCGCCGAATCCGAGGCCGGCTGCGGCGCGCTCGATCACCGCGCGCGTGACGGTCTCTGCCGCGTGGCCCAGAATCATCGGCCCCCACGCGCCGACGTAGTCGGTGTAGCGGTTGCCGTCGACGTCGAAGACGTGAGCACCGCTGCCGCGCGCGAGGAACACGGGCGTTCCGCCTACGCCCTTGAATGCCCGGACGGGGGAGTTCACGCCACCGGGCGTCGTTTGTTCGGCGCGGCGGATCAACGCCTCCGATTGCTCATAGCGGGTCATGGACGAACCTCAGAATGGCCGGACCACCGCCAGGATGACGATGGCTACAAGGATCAACAGTGGTGCTTCATTGAACCATCGATAGAACCGGTGGCCATGGGGATTGGCGTCGTTTGCGAAACGCTGGATCAGGTGCCCGCAGTAGAGGTGATAGCCGATCAGGATCGCGACCAGCAGAACCTTCGCGTGCAGCCATCCTGCACGGGCGAGTGTGTCCCACGACAGCACCCACAGCCAGACACCGAGCGCCACGGTCAGAACCGCGCAAGGTGTCATGATCACTCGATACAGCTTTCGCTCCATCACGGTGAAACGCTCTTTGCCAACCGTGTCGGTCGCCATCGAGTGATAGACGAACAGCCGCGGCAGATAGAAGATGCCGGCGAACCAGCACACGACGAACACGAGATGGAACGCCTTGATCCAGAGCATGGGCTTTGACAGTCGACCCCCGTTGCGACGGCGCTAGTATACGTGCCTCCTGAAAGCGCGGAGGTCGCAGTGCCACGATGAAGTGGGCGTCCGGCACCCGAGTACATGTCACAGAGTACCGGCCGGGGCAGCGGCTGGCGTGGGTGGTGTTGATTGCCGTCGCGATCGTCGGTGCCGCCATCGCCGGCCACTACCTGGGACGAACGCAAACCGAACAGAAGCTGGCGGAGGCTTCCGGGCTCGAGCGCCGCAACGTGGAGGCCGCCGAGCGCATCGCGGAGCTTCAGAGTGCGTTGGCCGACCGCGAACTGGCGGCTGCCGTGGATGGCGACGCCGAGGCCCAGCTGCGCACGACCATCAAGGAGCTGCGCGATCAGTTGGCAGATCGGCGCGAAGAGCTACGCTTCTATCGGCAGTTGATGGCGCCATCGCAAGCGCAGCGCGGTCTGAGGGTCGAGCGCCTGGACCTGATCGGCCCCGCGGGCAGCCGCGTCGTGCAGTATCGACTGATGCTGACCCAGGTGGTGGATCGACACGACTGGGTTCAAGGCAAACTCACCATCGACGTGCAGGGTGTCGAGGGGGAGTCCCAACGGGTGCTGTCCCTCACAGATTTGGAGCAGATCGACGTCTATCCTCTGGAGTTCAAGTTCCGGTACTTTCAGGACTTTACGGGCACAATCACGCTGCCGCCGGCACTGGAACCGAGCCGGGTAGTGGTGACGGTGAGCGGGTCGGGCAAGGATGCCAAACAAGTCCAGCGCACGTTCGGTTGGGCGCCCAAGGAGGGTTGAAGCTATGTTCAGCAAGAAAGTTTCGGCGAAGGGTGGCAAGGATGCGACGCTCATTGCCGAGAGCACAAGGGTCGTCGGCAACGTGACCTTCGCCGATCAGCTGTACGTCAATGGCAGCGTGGAAGGGGACATCCAGGCCGACGACACTACGGGCGCCACGCTCGTGGTGAGGGAGGTCGGCAGCGTCAAAGGGGAAGTGCGGGCGCCGTTCGTAGTCATCAACGGCCGGGTGGAAGGCAACGTCCACGCCGGCACGCGGGTCGAACTGGCGGCAAATGCCCGAATCAAGGGCAACGTCTACTACAAGCTGATCGAGATGCAGCTGGGAGCGATGGTCGACGGCCAGCTCGTGCACGTCCGCGACGACGGTAAGAAAGTCGAGGAGACCAGCAAGACCAACATCCTGGCGCTTCAGCAGGCTGAAAAGCAGCGCCGCGACGGCTGAGGAATGTGCGCCGACAGTGGTAGACTGACGGGCTATGACCGCAGACATCCGTTTTTCCGACCGCGCCGCCGACAAGGTCCGCGAGCTGATCGCTGACGAGGGCAACGATACCCTCAAGTTGCGCGTATTCATCACCGGCGGTGGCTGCTCCGGGTTCTCCTACGGCTTCACTTTCGATGAAGACCTGGGGGAAGAAGACGCCATCGTCGAGAATGCCGGCGTGACACTCGTCGTCGATCCGATGAGCTACCAGTATCTGATGGGCGCCGAGGTGGACTATCGGGAAGACCTGAAGGGCGCCCAGTTCATCATCGCCAATCCCAATGCCGCATCGACCTGCGGCTGCGGCAACTCCTTCTCCATCTAACTCGTCGCTGACCTTGGCGGGATTCGAGCCTATCGGCCGCCCGGGTGCAATGCGCCCAGGATGCGCGGCCCCATAGCGCCGGTGACCGCGGGCGCGTTGCCTGGTTTACCGATCGCGGCGCGGTACGCCAGCCAGGCGAATGCACCCGCTTCGATCCAGTCGCCGTTGTAGCCAAGGGCGTCTGTCGTAGTGACCTCGCAGTCGGAGAGGAGGGCGGCGAGTCGATCCATGAGGGTCGCATTCAGACGGCCCCCGCCGCACACGATCACGGTGCGGCACTCGGGCGTGGACTGCGCGATGGCGTCCGCGACCGTTCTGGCAGTCAGTTCAACGAGGGTTGCTTGCACATCCGCGGGCGCGACGCCGGGGTGAGCTGCCAGTGCTTTTGCGAGCCACGCCCCATTGAAGAGCTCCTTGCCGGTACTCTTGGGCGGAGGCAGCGCAAGGTAGGGTTCGGCGAGGAGCGCGCGAAGCAGATCCGGGACAATCTGGCCGCTCCGTGCCCAGCGACCGCCGTCGTCGAAGTTCCGTTGGAGATGTGTACTCGCCCAGTGATCGAGTAGGGCGTTGCCGGGACCGGTGTCGAAGCCGAGCAAGGGCCGCGACCGGCTGCGTGGCAACTGCGTGATGTTGGCGATTCCACCGACGTTGAGCACGACGCGTTCACGCCGACCGGATCCGAAGAGTGCCGCGTGGAACGGCGGCACCAAGGGAGCACCCTGACCGCCCGCCGCCATGTCCCGCCGCCGGAAGTCGGCGTAGGTATCGATCGCGGTGACCTCGGCGATGGTGTTCGCATCGCCGATCTGGATCGTGAACGGCCAACGCCCGTGCGGGCCGTGACGTATGGTTTGACCGTGGCTGCCGATTGCGCGCACGCGATCGCGCGGCATCGATGCGCGCTCGAGGAAGTCGATGATGGATGTGCCGATGAAAGCGCCCAGTTCTCGATCGACAGCGCCGAGCCGATCCAGCTCGATGTGCTGAGCCGCGCCAAATGCCTTCAGCTCACGCTGCAGATCGGGCGGAAACGCAACGGTGTCGCCAGCGAGGAACTCGACTCGGCCCCGATTGACCCGGATGAGCGCGAGATCCAGGCCGTCGACGCTGGTACCGCTGATTGCACCAACGTAGTGACGGCCACTGGGTGCCATCTACCGTGCTGCGACTTGCTCGTTACCGCTCTTGAAGCTCTCGAGCATCGCGAGGAGTGGTGCTGCGGCTTGATCGAACCGGCGCCGTTCGCCCTTCGGTACGGGATTTGCCTTGGGGAGTGCGACGGTGCGGGGGTTCTTGTGTACACCGTTGACGAGGAACTCGTAGTGCAGGTGCGGACCGGTGGCCCATCCGGTGGCGCCGACATATCCGATGGTCTGCCCTTGCCGCACGCGCGCACCACCCTTGATGCCCGGGCCGAACTTGGACATGTGCAGATATTTCGTCTGGAATTGCTCACCGTGCTGGATCACCACGAAATTGCCACTCGAGGCGTTTCGGGTGGCGAGCTGAATGCGTCCGTCACCCGCCGCGAGAATGGGCGTACCCGTCGGCGCGGCGTAGTCGATGCCACGGTGTGGCATCGTCCGCTTGTGGAGGGGGTGCACCCGACGCATGTTGAAGTTGGAGCTGATGCGCGTGAAGTCCACGGGGGCGCGCAGGAAGGCTTTGCGCATGCTGTCGCCGTTCGGATTGAAGTAATCGGGTCGCCCACTCACATCGGTGTAGCGCACGGCGCGATAGTGTTTGCCTCGATTGACGAACTCTGCAGCGAGGATCTCGCCAAACCCGATGAACTCGTCTTCCAAGTACAGCTCTTCGAACACCAGATGAAAGGAATCGCCTTTCCGAATGTCGAGGACGAAGTCGATGTCCCATTGGAAGATCTGAGCGAGGCGGATCGTGATGTCGTCGTTGAGCCCGATTTTGGTTCCTGCCACGAAAAGCGAATGATCGATCGTTGCCGTGCGATACGCAGCGACCCGTTCCGGCTCGCGTTTGTGTGCCTGGCTGACGAACTGGTCGCCGTCGCGATCGAACACCACGCTCTCCAGCCGACTGGGCAGGTAGGTCAGTCGAAGCAGCCGGTTGTCACTGGCGACGTCGAAGACCAGTCGGTGTCCCGGGTAGATCCGCTTGAGCCCGGTCGCGGCCGGGCCCGACTCGAGCACGGCGGCCAGCTCACGGGGGGGAATCGCGGCCCGCTGGAAGATTCTCGCGAGGGAGTCGCCAGGACGGACAGTCTCCCGGTGTTCCCTCACTGCCGCCGCGGGTGCCACAACGTCTTCGAGGGTATCGGCGAGCGCTTCGTAGGAGCCGGTCTCGGCAACATCGGCCAGGACCAGTTCAGTGGTGAACCGATCTGCGCCTTCTGGATTGGGGCTCGCGATCAGGAACGAGGTCAGTGGCATGGCCACGAGCGCGGCCAAGACGAGGTGAGAGCGCGGGAACCCTTTGAGTGTATCCATTGAAAGCTGTAGGAAATCCGGATCTTACAGGGGCTATCTGAACGTCACGTACACAGTAGCGTCGTAGTATAGGCGCCAGTCGCGACGCGGCGGAAGAGGCGATTCAACCGTCTGGGTGTCTAAAGCGGCCTCTGGTAAGGTTGGCGCCCCCGAGTCACCCGCGCCGGAAACGGAGCCCGTATGTCGCGTTCGTTGCTGCAGTCCCTCGATGCGAGGGGTCTCATCGCGC
>JBFKCZ010000113.1:0-7575 GCA_041620035.1 Pseudomonadales bacterium | reverse complement strand
GATTCGGCCAGAGCGCGCCGTGCAACCGCAAGGTTGCATCGGCTTCCTGCGCGCCGTAGCTCGCTGCCTGCTCGACGGAGACTTCATTGAAACTCAACTGCTTCGAACCCTTGCCCGCGACTTCCTCGAGCGACAGCGGCTTCCTGCCGAGATAACGCTCAGCGAGGCCATCCAGCGTGTGCCGCGACGCCACGCTGTCGATCACGTAGCTCTCGAGCATCGTGTCGAAGCCGATGCCCGCAAGCTCGATGCCGTGCCGCGCGAGCACGTTCATGTCGTATTTGACGTCGTGCCCGATCTTCGCGATCGACGCGTCTTCGAGCAGCGGACCCAACGCCTGCAGGACTTCATCGAGCGACAGCTGGTCGGGCGCACCCGGATAGTCGTGGCCACAGGGCACATACGCGGCGCGCCCATCCACGGCCAGACCGAAGCCGACGATACGCGCGCTCATGTAGTCGGAACCGCTGGCGTGAACATCGAACGCGCAACGTTTGGCGGCACCGATGGTTTTCACCCAGGCGCGCAGTGCGGCAACATCTAAGAGCGTTTCGAACGTCGATGCGGTCGCCGATTCGACCGGCTCGCCGCTTTGCGCAGCCGCGGGCTTGCCGAGTTCTTCCGACCAGGCCTTGAATTCGAGGGATTCGAAGAGGTCTCGCAACGATGCAACGTCGGGCGGAGTCGGTACGAGGTCATCGATGCCGACGTCGAGGTCGACATCGCACTTGATCGTCGTCAGCTGCTTCGACAACGGCAGGAAGTCGAGGCTCGCCACCAGATTCTCTCCAACCTTTCCGCCGATCTCCGACGCATGGGCCATCACACCCTCGAGATCCCCGTACTCCACGAGCCACTTCGCCGCGGTCTTGGGCCCGACCTTCGGCACGCCAGGGATGTTGTCCACGGTGTCACCGATCAAGGCGAGGTAATCGACGATCTGTTCAGGCGCAACGCCGAACTTCTCCTTTACACCGGATCGATCCATCTTCGTGTCGGACATCGTGTTCACGAGCGTCACATGGTCGGACACGAGCTGCGCCATGTCCTTGTCGGACGTCGATATCACGACTTCACGCCGATCGCGGGTGGCCTGCGCCGCAAGCGTGCCGATGACATCGTCGGCCTCGACATCCTCGATGATCAGCAATGGCAAACCCATCGCTCGGATGATGTCGTGTACCGGCGCGATCTGGGCACGAAGGTCGTCCGGCATCGGCGGACGATTTGCCTTGTACTCCGCATACATCCTGTCGCGGAACGTTTTCCCTTTGGCGTCGAACACGACCGCGATGGGGCTGCCCTCGTAGTCCTTGGCCAGTCTCCGCAGCATGCCGATGACGCCGCGCACCGCGCCGGTCGGGCGACCGTCACCTGTACTGAGCGGGGGTAACGCGTGGAATGCGCGGAACAAGTACGACGAGCCGTCGACCAGGACCAGAGGTTTGTCGTTGGTCATCGATTGAGTCAAGATGGGTGACCTTTTGGACTGTACCACAGCGAATAATTCTGGTGGCTACGCGCATCCGTGTTCTGCTCGCCCTGCTGTTCGCCGTGACGACGGTTGTTGCCGTCGCTGCCGAGGACGATCCGCGCGGGCAAGGTCCCGACGTCACGATCATCCAAGGCGAGGAGCGCATCGTTTACGAGTATCGCCAGGCCGGGCAACTGCGGATGATCAAGGTTGTCCCAAAGATCGGGAGACCGTACTACCTGGTGCCGCGCGACGAGACACGGGGCTTCGGCGACCTCGAGCGAGCCGACATGCTGGTGCCCCGCTGGGTGTTGATCGAGTTCTGATGGCCGCCGCATCGCCACTGCCGCAGCGCGACCTGATGGAGTTGCTGGAACGCTACGACCTCGGCCGCCTCGAAAGCTACTGGCCCGCGACCCATGGCATAGAAAACAGCAACTACTTCGTGCGCCTCACCGGTGCGGCGGGCAGCCACGAGGTCGTTCTCTCTGTGCTCGATCGCGCACCCGCGGCACCAACGCTGCTGGTCCCGCTGCTCGACACCTGCGAAGCGGCGGGACTACCGATCGCGCCGATCATTCGTACGCGCAACGGAGCCGCCAACGACGAGATACTGGGGCGCCCAACCCTCATCGCACCACGCCTGCTCGGACGCCATGTCGTGAACCCGACGCGTCGTCACTGCGAGAGCGTCGGCAGGTTCCTCGCACGCTTTCATGTCGCCACACGCCATCTCGCGAAAGATGCGCAGCAGCATCCGCGCGACAGCGCGTGGCTGAACAGAGTGCTGGCAGAGGTCAGGCCGCGCACTTCATTCCTGACCGCGAGTCTCCTCGACTTCAGCGTCGACAGCGTGTCGTCACTGCTTTCCCGCCATGACGTTGCCAGCTTGCCGCGGGGCGTCGTGCATGGCGACCTGTTCCGTGACAACGCCCTGTTCACGGAGCGCGGACTGACCGGCGTGCTCGACTTTCACCACGCATCGGGTGGCTTCTTGCTGTTCGACATCGCCGTTGCGATGAACGACTGGTGCACGGATTCCAGCGGCCGGATCGATCAGGACCGCATGCTGGGCCTGCTGCGTGCCTATCACCGGCTTCGTCCGCTGCGACGGGAAGAGCTGTGGTTTCTCGGACCATTCGCAACCTATGCCGCATTGGCGTTCTGGTTGTCTCGCCTGTCGTATGCGTTGCGCGCGGCGCGCGGTGAGTCGGTGCGATTCAAGAATCCAGACGAGTTCAGGCGCATCGTGCAGAAGCACCTTGCGCACCTGCCCTACGTGGACCCGCGTCTGCTGGAGATCTGAAGGGCCGTCGGATTCAGAACGCGCTGACGATCGATTTGTAGGCGATCAGCACCTTGCCACGGTCGTGCGGCGTCTTGATGAACGCGTGATAGTGGCCCTTAGGATTGATCACCACGATGTTGCCCGTGTGGTCCATCGTGTATCCGTCGCCATCGGGCACCTTCATGAATGCTGCATTCAGTTGCCGTGCGAATTCCGCGAGCGCTGCCGGTTCGCCCCGCACGCCGGTAAAGCGCGGCGAAAAGGACTCGACATAGCGGGCCAGCGTTTCGGGATCATCACGGTCGGGATCGACCGTCACGAGCACCCCAGCGAATTCGTTGTACAGCTCGGTGTCGCCATCGGCCTCGAGCTGTCGTTCGACCTGACTGAGGGCGGACATCGCGATCGGACAGATGTCTGGGCACGACGTGAACCCGAAGAACAGGAAGGTCCAGCGGCCCTCCAGGCGTTGCTCGTTGAATGGCTCACCACGCTGATCCACGAGACCGACGAGATCGAGTTCGCGCGGCGTTGGTAACACGAACGTACCTTGATCTCGCAGGGCTTCGATGCTCAGCACCGGTTCCCGCACGACGTTCGATACGAACGCGACCAGGACGATGGCGATGAAGACGAAGCACAGGACAACGGTGTTGCGAACGTTCTTGTTCAACTGACTTACAGCGTTTCGAACAGGATAGGATGTGCCGTCGCGGTCACACCGCTCGGCAGGTAGTGATCGACGAGCAACGCCAGGAACAGCACCGCAAGGTAGAGAATGGAGTACCGGAAGGTTTCGATCGCGGCGCGGGGATTGCGGTTGCGCAGAAGCACCACCGCCCAGTACACGAAACCGATCCCCATGGCCGATGCCGTGACGAGATAGAGCAATCCGCTCATGCCGATCGCAAACGGCATCAGGCTCACCGCGAGCAGGATCAGCGTGTAGAAAAGAATGTGCCAGCGCGTATACGTCTCACCGTGCGTCACCGGGAGCATGGGCACGTTGGCGTCGCGGTATTCATCCTTTCTGTCGAGCGCCAGAGCCCAGAAGTGCGGTGGCGTCCAGGCGAAGATGATGAGCACGAGCAAGAGCGCGCCCGGTTCGACGCTGTTGCTCACGGCAGCCCACCCGAACAACGGGGGCGCTGCGCCGAACAATCCGCCGATCACGATGTTCTGCGGAGTCGCCCGTTTCAGGAACAGCGTGTAAATGAGGCCGTAGCCGACCCACGACGCGACGTTGAGCCACGCGGTCAGCGGATTGACCAGCTCGTGCAATATCGCGAAGCCGGCGATACCCGTGATCGCGGCGAATACGACGCCTTGCAGGGTGCTGACGCGCCCCGTCGCTACCGGGCGTGCACGGGTGCGCGCCATTCGAGCATCGATCTGAGCATCCGCGAGGTGATTCACCGCGGCCGCGGACCCCGCAACGAGCGCGATGCCCAATGTACCGAAGACGAGCACGTCCATTGGCACCCAGCCGGGCGTGGCGAGAAACATGCCCACCACGGCGCAGAGCAGCATCAGGAGGACCACCCGGGGTTTGCACATTTCCAGATAGTCGCGCCAGGAGGGCCGCTCGACCGATGCCGCCATGTCGTTCATCAGGGATCTCGTTTGCGTTGGGCGGGGCGAAGGGAGCGGTAGTTTACTTGAACGAGAGTGAGCAGCAAGGCGGCACCCCCGGCGTTGTGCGCCGTGGCAACGGCGAGCGGCAGCGAAAAGACGACATTTGCGACGCCAAGGCCGAGCTGCACCGCCAGGACCGCGCCGAGTACAGCCGCGAGCCGCGGTGACGTCGTTCGCAGGCGCCATACCAGAAAGCCCACGATCACCAGTACGGCGACCGCCCCCAAGCGATGCGCCATGTGTATGGCGATGCGGGCATCACCATCCAAGAGGCCGCCCAGGTAGTTCGGTCCGACGTGCTGGAACACGTCGAATCCCTTGGCGACGTTCATCTCCGGCCACCACGCGTTCTGGCAGGTCGGGAAGTCGGGGCAGGCGAGTGCCGCGTAGTTCGATGTCACCCATCCACCCAGCGCAATCTGTGCCACTACAACGACGAGAGCGGCGATCGCTAAGTTGCGCACACCAGCAATCGGTTGCAACGCCGGACGCAACCTCAACCACAAGAGCCACAACAGACTCAACGTCGCAAACCCGCCGAGGAGGTGGGCCGTGACAACCTGCGGCCAGAGCTTCAAGGTCACCGTCCACGCGCCGAATGCGCCCTGCAGGATGACGAGCAGGAGGAGCGCGACCGGCAAACGGACCGGTGTGCCAGCCTCGCGTCGCCGCCAAGCGACAACCGCGATCACGAGGATGAGCGCGCCGAGCGCAGTTGCGAAGTAGCGATGCACCATCTCTGGCCAGGCGAGGTGCGGTTGTACCGGCGCATGAGGGAATCGAGCCTCGGCGGAGGCGATCTCGTGAGCGGCATCGGGGACGGTGAGAAAACCGTAGCACCCCGGCCAGTCCGGACAACCCAGGCCCGCATCGACCAGACGGGTATAGGCGCCGAGCACGACGACGCAAGCCGCCAGGGCGACCGCGAAGCCCGTCAACCCGCGCAACAGTGTCGGCGCTTCAGCCAATGTGCGACACCTTCAGCAGGCGCTTCAGATCCTCGAGCACGGGTTTGCCGGCCGCTTCGTAGTCGTAGCGCAGCACGACATTGCCGATCGGATCGACGATGTAGATGCCAGGCCCGAGCAAACCACTTTCATCGAGCACGGGTGCCAATCCGGGGTCCGCACCGAGTACCGCTCGCGCATCGACGACACCGCGACGCACGCGTTCGGCATCCTTGTTGAGCAGCACGTGCAAGGCGCGCAGTTGCTCGACCGCGTGCTGGCAGGCCGCTTCGCAGCGCTGTCCCTCGACGACGAGGAGCCACCAATGGCCGTCGAGGCTCTGACCGTCGGCAAGTTTGAGCGTCTGTGCGCTTGGCATGGGATCGAGGAGCTCGCCGTGATTCGTCGTTGCCCAGGGCCCTTCTCCCTGCACACTGCTGTACAGCAGATAAGACGCGACCAGGGGCACGACCGCGATGGCGACCAGCGCCAGCAGCTGCAATCGACTGCGTCTGACCTCACTGCTGACTGTCATCGTCCACCGCGCCTCGAATCCGACCTTGCCGCACACCAAAGAACACGAACAGCACGGCCAGCGCCGCTGCGAGTCCAAACCATTGCACCGCATAGCCGTAGTGCGTGCCCGCCGAGATCACCGGCGTACTCGGGGTTGCCACGAGCGACCCGGGTTGCCCCCCTTCCAGCCGCACTTCGACGGCGACGGCCTGCTCAACCACCACCGCGGCCCGGTCGACATCCAACCGCTGGATACGCTTGGGCCAACCTTGCTCCCAGGGATCGTCACCCCACAATGGTGTCATTCCCTGATCGTGCCAGAGCGTGCCGATGATCCGCTGCTTGCCAACGGGTGTCGCCACCTCCGGTAGATCCGCGCGATTCGGTGGCGCCTCGGTCCAGCCCCGATCGATCAGGAAACGCCGGCCGTCCGCCACCCGAAAAGGGGTCACCACCCGATAGCCGACCCGTCCGGCTCGGGTCTGGTTGTCGATGAGAAAGTGCTGGGGCTCGTACTCGCCCTCCAGCCTCAGGCGCTGCAGCGGCGCGGACAGGTCGAGATTGGCGAGATCCTCGGGTAACCCGGCCTGACTGGCCAGATAGTCCAGCTCGAGCCGTTCTTTCTGCGCGGCCCGTTCGAGTTGCCAGAATCCGAGCGCAATCGTGACCGGCAGGAGGATCGCGACGAATGCCGTCATCCGCCAGCCCGGACGAAAGCGGCCATTCCGGAAAGCGGGTAGAGTCGTGGCCACGGTAGTCGTCGGATGCTGCGTTTTGCTCAAAGTCGTCATTGTGGTGCTGCTGGTCGCGGTGATCGCGAGCCTGTTCACCGGTCTCGGATTTCTCTTCAAGGACAGTCAGGTGGTCGGGTCCAAACGCACCTTGTACGCGCTCGGGGTACGCATCACGCTGGCCGCGACGCTCCTGGGCGTCATCTTCTACGGCCTGACCACCGGCGAACTCGCGCTACATGCACCCTGGCACGGGCACTGAGTCGAGCGGGGCTCGCTCCTACAGCACGTACACGAAGATGAACAGGCACACCCAGACCACGTCCACGAAGTGCCAATACCAGGACGCCGCCTCCAGGCCGAATTGATCATCCGCCTTGAAGTGACCGCGGAATGCGCGGATCAGCTGCATCGCCAGGATGAACGTGCCCAGCGTGACGTGGAAGCCGTGAAAGCCCGTCAGGATGAAGAACGTCGACCCGTAGATGCCGGAACCCAACGTCAGGCCCAGATCCTGGTAGGCGTGGTAGTACTCATACCCCTGTACGATCAGGAACACCACACCCAGCGCAACGGTGAGCGACAGCCACGCGTTGAGCCCGGTGCGATTGCCATTCTTCACCGCGGTGTGCGCGAAGTGCACCGTCACGCTCGAGGTGAGCAGGATCACGGTGTTCCAGAACGGCAGATACGACAGCCAGTTCGAGACACCCGGGGAAGCCATGCTCTCGCCGGGGTTGGTAAAGCGCGTCGGGTCGGGGTTCTGGACCACCGGCCACTCCGGCGTGAAGTCCGGCCACAGATACTCACCGGTGATGCCTTTGTCACCCTCGCCCCCAAGCCACGACACGGCGAACACACGGGCATAGAACAGTGCGCCGAAGAACGCCGCGAAGAACATCACTTCCGAAAAGATGAACCAGCTCATGCCCCAGATGTACGAACGCTTCACCTGCGCGTTCGGCATACCGGCGTGGTTTTCCT
>JBFKCZ010000112.1:0-7604 GCA_041620035.1 Pseudomonadales bacterium | reverse complement strand
GCTGGCGGGGATCCGCTCGCGCGCGGCGGCGTACGTCAGACAGTTCCGGTTGGATCGCGCCGTGCGCGCCGCGCTGGCGACGCGATCCGGACCGATTCCAGATTCCATCATCGCGGAGATTTGCGAAACCTGGGGCGACCCGACGCTCCTCGCGGGGGACGGCTACCTCCAGTCGCTGCTGATCGAAGCGCAGAAGGCCCACGGCCACATTCTGCAGTGCGGTGCCGATCTGACGACGCTGTTGCTGGCGATCGTCGTGGAGCGTCGCGGCGTGCGGCTGTGGACGCTCGAGAGCAACGCTCGATCGGCCAATCTGCTGCGCGCCTGGATCAGCCAGTACGCCCTTTCGCAGGCGAATATCATTGCGGTGGCCGCAGACCTCACGAAGGACGGTGTGGGCTACACGTTCGACGCGGAGCGCCTGCGCGGGCCGTTGAGCCTCGTGGTCTGCGAGGCGTCGAACGCGCTCCCCGGCAGCGCAAGGCGCATCTTGCCGTGTGTCGGTGACAAACTCGATCCCAACGCCGTCGTGCTGGTGCGCAACGTGCGCCGGCGCAGCGATCTGGATCATCTGTCCGACTGGTCGCGGCGCAACGAAGCATCGATGGTGGTCAGGGGCCGGTCTGATCCATTCGCCAAGATCGTCATGCGCAGCAAGGCCGCAATCGAAGTGCATCGCGAAGCGCGCATCAACACCGCGTTCGCAAGGCGGTAGCGGGCTCGTCATCCTGGGTTTGCCGGGCGAAGCGCGCTAAGGTGCTGAAAGCGTTTCGTCGGAGCATCGACCAATGCGCCACAGCCTGCTGTCGATCACCTGCTTCTTTCTCTACGGCTGCATCGCGCACGAACAGTATCGGATCGACTATCGCCCTTGCGAGGTGACGGCGGTGTCTACCTGCGATGCGAGCGCCGTGCAGTACTCGAGCGGCGCCAACGGCGCGCGTACGACGTTGGGCTTCGTCGAACTCGATGATCAGGGCCAGTTGTGGGACCGCCGGCAGATGACCGCGGTGGTCGACGAAGCGTGGAAGCAGGCGGCGAACGACGATCTCGTTCTCGTCGTGTACGTGCACGGCTGGCAACACGATGCGTCGCCCGACGACACCGACATCCGCATGTTCCGAAACACGCTGACGAGGGTCGCATCGGCGGAAGCCGAAATCGCAACGAACCTCGGCATTAGCGCGCGAAAGGTGTTCGGTGTGTACGTGGGATGGCGCGGCGAATCGGTCGCGATTCCACTGATCAACCGGCTCACGTTCTGGGATCGGAAGAACACCGCGGAGAAAGTCGGTCATCGCGGCATGGTCGAAGTGTTGGCCCGGCTCGAACTCGTCAAAGAGACGCGCGAGACGATCGCCGGTGCGAAAGGGCGCAGCAAGCTGATCGTGGTGGGGCACAGCTTCGGTGGCGCGGTTGCGTTCAACGCACTGTCGGCGGTGCTCTCCGACCGGTTCGTGACCACCGCGGGGCCGCCGGGCGTCCAGAGTCAGGTCGTAGGGTTCGGCGACCTGCTCGTGCTCATCAATCCCGCCTTCGAAGCGATGACCTACGCTTCGCTGAGCGACCAGTCGACGGAACGCGGCAGCTACTTCGAGAACCAGCTGCCGGTCGTTGCCATTCTCACATCGGAGGCGGACTGGGCGACACGCTATGCCTTTCCGGCCGGCCGCTGGTTATCCACCGCGTTCGAGAAGACGCGCGACTACGAACGCTACAACGCCACCACGAAGATGCGCGAAACCGTGAAGGGTGGCACCGCCAACCGCCAGGCGGTCGGGCACTTCGAGGCGTATCGCACCCACCATCTGTATCCCGCGCCCGCTTCGGCTGCGAAGTCGGCAGAACCGAAGAGCGCCTACCAGCAACTCGTCGTGACGGGTTCCGATTGGATGAGTGATGCACCGGGCAGCAGGATCGCCTTCGACTCCCTGATTCTCGAGCGCACCGCAACCTCGGCGGGGCGCAACCCCTATCTCGTCGTGTCCGTCGACAAGCAGATCATTCCGAGTCACAACGAGATCGATCGCGAGGAACTGCTGCGTTTCATCGAGCAGCTGATTCTGATCTCGAGTCAGGGTCCCGAGCAGTTGCGGATGGCGCGAAGCGCCAAATGAGCGCGATGGTCAGAGCTTGGCCGCCGCGCTCAGCGCAAGCGCCTTGACGGCGTCGGTCTTGGTCGCGGCTTCGGGGACTTCGGCGCCGACCTTGCTGTAGCTGAGCCCGATCGTCCGGTTGCCCTGTGTCCATTCGACGTCCACCCCCGCCAGTGGATGCACGCGCACGTGCCCTCGATCGCCGATCGCGAAGGTCTGCGTGTATTCGTCTTCGGGCCGGCTGTAGCCCTGTTCGGTGTCCCACACCCGGAACTGCAGCAGCTGGTTGGCCGTCTCCGTATCCCACGTCCACATGCATTCCGCGAGCATCATCGGCGGCCGGAAGCCTTGCCCTTCCTGACGCACGGCCGGCTTGCCGAACAAGGCCGTCGCGTCGTCCTGAGTCACGACTGCGCAGCCGTCGATTGCGCCGGTGACTGCGTCGGATGCCGCACCCTCACGCTCGGGCGGGCTACCGGTTTCGGCGCCGCACGCCGGGAGCAGTGAAATCACGAGTGTTGCCAGGAAGAGACGCGTGCATTGGGCCATACGATTCTCCGACGGTGGGGCGGCCGACCCGATGTTAGACAGCGCGGTTGCGAACGTCACCTGCTCATCGTCGCCGCGCGCAACTTCCGTCCCATCGCGATGCGATAGAACACCGGCACGGCCACCAGGGTGAGCAGGGTTGCGAACGCGAGTCCACCCATGATGCACACCGCCATCTCCTTGAAGAAAGCATCGCGCAGGAGCGGCGACATGCCGGCGATGGTCGTGCCGGCCGCGAGCATGACGGGCCGCAGGCGGCTGACGCTGGCATCGACGACGGTTTCGAGTGTCCATTCGCCTTCGGCGAGCCGTTTGTCGATCTCGTCCACCAGCACGATGCAGTTCTTGATCAGCATGCCCGACAGACTCAGGAACCCGAGGAACGACGGGAAGGTGAAGGCGAGATCGGTCACGAGCAGGCTCACCACCACGCCACAGACGATCATCGGTACGGTGAGCCAGATCACCAGCGGCTGTTTCACCTTGCCGAACATGAGCACAGTGACGAGCAGCATGATTCCGAGTGCAGTGGGAATCCGGCTTTGCAGCGTGGTCATCGCGTCGCGATTGGATTCGTATTCACCACCCCATTGCAGGGCGTAGCCCGGCGGCAGCGGAATCGCTTCCACTTCGCCCCGGACCTGCGCAAAGACTCGAGCCGCATTGTGGCCAGCCGGCGGGTTCGCTTGCGCCGCGATCGTGCGGGTGCGATTGCGGCGGTAGATCATGCTGTCCTGCGCGGTGAGGGAGAGATCGGAGATCACCTGCGACAGCGGCACGTAGGCCTGCTGAATGGCGCTCCAGACCTGGCGATCGCGAATGCCGCGCACGTCGATGCGTTCCGAAGCCGGGGCCCGCGCGACGATCGGGAGCAGCTTGTCGGCGTCGCGAAACAAACCGATCGGCACACCGGTGCTGGCAAAGGCCAGCGCTTGCGCGATGTCCGCGCGGCTGATGCCGACCTGTCGCGCACGCGCCTCGTCGAAGCGGGGTACGAGCGATATCTCCTGCTGCCGCCAGTCGGTTCGGCGATCGATCAGATCGTGATCGAGGTAGACATCGAGCGCTTGGGCGGCGAGCGCGCGCAGCACGGTCGAGTCGGGACCGGAGAAGCGGGCTTCGATCTTGGCGGTGCCGGTCGGCGTGAACTCGGTGCGCCGCACCGTGAGTTCGGCATCCACGCTCTGTTCCTGGAGCAGACCCTTCAACCGCGCCATGGTAGCGTCGAGCCGGGCGATGTCGGCCACTCGAATCACCATCTGGGCGAAGGCCGGGTTCGGTTGCTCGGGTCGCACCATCGATGCAAACCGGGTCATGCCGCTGCCGATGAAACTCGTCACCGCCGTCACCTCGGGATCGGATGCCACGATCGGTTCCAGCCGCTCCACTTCTTCGGCGGTCGCGCGCACGTCCATGCCTTGGGGCAAGCGCAGGTCCACGAACACGAGCGGTGAATTCGTCGTCGGAAAGAAGCCCTGCTTCACCAGTCCGAAGCCCCAGAGGCAGCTCATCGTGATGGTCACGAGCACGAGTGTTGCGAGCCATGCATGCCGCAGGCTGAAGCCGATGAGACGGCGATAGGGCGCGTACGCCCATCCGGAGTAGAGCGGCTCGGTGACCGCGGTGCGCGCGCGCAGCAGATAGTTGCCGAGCAGTGGCGCCACCGTCACCGCGAGCACCCAGCTCAACAGCAGCGAGATGGCAACCACCTGGAACAGGGAGCGCAGGAAGTGCCCGGGGTTGTCGTTGGCGAGGCCGATCGGACCGAATGCCGCGATGCCGATGATGGTTGCGCCGAGCAGTGGAAACTGGGTGCGGTGTACCGATTGCGCCGCGGCTTCCTTCGGCGAATGACCGCGCTGCACGCCGGTCACCATGCCTTCGGCGATCACGATCGCGTTGTCCACCAGCATGCCCATCGCGATCATCAGTGCGCCGAGCGATATGCGCTGCAGCTCGATGCCCGCGAACGCCATCACGCACAAAGTGCCGAGCACGGTGAGCAGCAGCACACTGCCCACCACAGTGCCTGCACGCCAGCCCATGAACACGCACAGTGCGGCGACTACCGTGAGCACAGACAGAGCCAGATTGATCAGGAATTCGTTCAGTGACTGTTGCACCACCGTGTGCTGCGCGTAGATGGGCTCGTAGGTCACGCCGATGGGCAGCTGATCGACGAGCGCGTGCATGCGTGCATCCACGGCGCGCCCCACTTCGACTACGTTTTCGTCCTGCACCACCGACACACCGACGGTGAACACGCGTTGCCCGTGGTGGCGGATGATCTGCACCGGCTGCTCCACGGGGCCGCGGGTGATGGACGCGATCTCGCCGAGGCGCACGAACTCGGTAGAACCCGGACGACCGATGCGCATGTCGGCGACGGCACGAACGCTGTCGAACGCAAGCTCCGGTGCCACGCGCAGGCGGCGTTCGCCGAACTGAACCGCGCCGGCCGGAGTCACCTGATTCTCGGCGCCGATCCCGCGCAGCACCGCATCCATCGGCAGTCCCAGGCGCACGAGTTGATCGTGGTTCAGCTCCACGAAGAGCGCTTCCTCCGGCACACCGGAGGTGCTGACCTTGGCGACGTGAGGCACGGTGTTGAGGTTCGTTTCGAGAAACCGGGCCATGTCGCGAATTTCGCCTTCGCGATAGTCGGGAGCCGACACCGCATAGAGGATGCCGTACACGTCGCCGAAGTCGTCTTCGACGATCGGCGCGTCCGCGCCCGGTGGCAGGCGCGTCGCGGCCTCGGCGACGCGCCGCCGCAGTTCGTCCCAGATCTGCTGGACGTCGTCGTCGCCGTACTGCTCCTGAATTTCCACCTGCACATCGGAGCGTCCGGCGAGCGACTTCGAAGTGAGCCGATGGATATAGGGCAGTTCCTGCAGCGCCGATTCGATGACATCGGTCACTTCCTGCTCGGTCTCCTCTGCGGAAGCGCCGGGATAAGCCGTGATGATGTAGGCGTGCTTGAGTGGAAACTTCGGGTCTTCGAGGCGCCCGACCGTGTCGATACCGTAAATTCCACCGATCAGGCAGGCGAGGATGATGAGCCAGGGATAGAGCGGATAGTCGATGGACAGTCGCGCGATGTTCACGGACTCGTCGCCGCAGTCTCTGACGGTCGGGTGGTCGGTTCGCCCATCATGCGCACGCGCATACCCTTCTGCAGCTGACTTGCGCCGGCGGCGACGATCAGCTCGCCATCCGCAAGACCGCTTCGGATGCCGATGCCATCGTGCCGCGGTTGTGCAACGACGACCGGGCGCGAATCCACCCGGCCGGTTTCGGGATCGAACACCCACACGAAGAAACTGTCGTCGGGAGCGCTCTGCAATGCCGTGGTGGGAATCGTGATACCCGCGTCGGCCGAGTCTGCCCTGAGTTCCACGCGCACCTGCGCGGTCATGCCCGGCAGCAGGTTGACGTCGGCCGGACGCGCCATGGTGAACGTCACCGCATAGGTCTGCGCCACGGGATTGGCTTCGCCGCTGCGCTCGAGAAAGGTGAGCGGGAAGCGCCGTTCGGGCAGAAAGTCGAAGCGCGCCGTGATGGCCACCACGCGTTCCGGCGTCACCGTCGCAATGAGATCTTCGCGAACGCTGGCGACGACCTTCAGCTCGTGCAGATCCGACAGCCGCGCGACTTTGTCGCCAACGCGCACGCGCGTTCGGTTGTCCACATAGCGACGCGCCACGAATGCATCGAACGGCGCGGTGATGCGACTCTTGGCGAGTCGTTCCCGGGCCTGCGCGAGGCGCACGCGGCTCAGCTCGAACTGGGCGCGCGCATCGTCCACGGCCGACTGCGAGATGCCGCGGTCGCGCAGCAATGCTTCCTTGCGCTGCAGATCCTGTGTAGCGAGACGAAGCTGTACCTCCGCTTCACGCTCAGCGAGCTGAAACGAGGTGGGGTCGAGGGCCGCCACCAGCGCACCCCTGGCGAGCGCCTGTCCTTCGCGTACCGGCAGTTCCTGGAGCGCACCGTCTACTTCGAAGGCGATGTCGAGTGACTGTGCGGCGTCGACGCGGCCGACGAATTCATGGCTCGTGGTCGAGTGTTGTGCGGTCACCCGAAACAGTTTCGCGGGCCGCACGGCCTGGTCTTCCACGGGCGGCTCGACGCGCTCGCAGCCCACAACCAAGCCGAAGGCCATCAGCAACAAGGCCGGCCTCATGCGGCGTGCGTCCGCGCGAGTTTCGAAGCGGCGGTCATGGTCGGGATTCCGTGACGGAAATGAACCGCCCGGACGGTACCGTAAGAGCCGCTATCGAGTCGATCGTTGCGGCGCAACCGAGTCGGATGGCACAGCAGCGGAGGTTTGTTAGAGCGCGGCTTCGCCGCGGTCGGATGCGGCCAGCAGTGTCGCGTTGCCACCCGCGGCGGTGGTGTCCACACACAGCGTCCGCTCGATCAGAAAGGGGCCGATCTCACCGAGGGAGGAGACGAGCGGGACGATGGCACCGTCGCGTGCGGCGAGCGCCTTGCGCAACGGTCGCAGTTCCGCATCGACGCCGCGGGCCGCGACGACAGCCACACCTTCGAGAACGCGCAGTGCGTTCGGTGCCAGCGACCCGTCGATGCCAACGAGCGGAATGTGGCGCGCGGCGAAGAGTTCCGTGAGCATCGCCGCACCGGGTGCGACGACGACCGCGCTGTTGCCAGCGGTGAGTGCGAGAACCGCCTGGCGCACCGCGATGCGCAATGCGCGAGGCGCGCCGACCTCGCCGAGACACAGTGCGGTGCCGCGTGGAAAGAACATGAGCCGATTGCTTTCGCCCGTCGGCCCGGGCAGCTCTATGGGGTCGAGCTTCGCCTGGCGGATCGCCGCGAGCAGCGCATCACCCCCGCCCATGGCGCTGTCCAGAACGCGGGCGACGTGCGCCAACGCATCGAGGCGATCGGACCGGCTGGCCCACTCGGTGCGGGCGAGGTCGGTCAGGGCGCGGG
>JBFKCZ010000111.1:0-7629 GCA_041620035.1 Pseudomonadales bacterium | reverse complement strand
GCATCAGCGCTCTTCACATCGGCATGCACGGGCATCGCGACGCAGCACGACTCATCGACGCCGCAGGCGACGACTCTGCCGAGGCTTTTACAGCGCTCATGGCAGCCCTGCTGCAGGCGCAGGGCGAAGACATCACGATTGCGGGTCGGGAGATCGAACAACGCGGTTCGCGCCTGTTCAAGGACATGCGCGTGCACGCAGCCGCTCACGACGCATGCGCCGCGCTCTGGGAAGGGATCGCTGCGGCCCACAACCGATTTTTGCGCCTCGACCGCGAGTGCGACGGCGATACGACACGGTGGCGCATCGGCATGCGCTGAGCGCGCGGCTATCCACCCTCGATGCGGTACAGGAAGTGCACTTCGGAACCCGGCTCGATCGGGTCGAGGAAGGGATCGTGGATGATGTCGCCGTCGATGGCGACAGCCACCTTGCCGATGAGCTTGTCGCTGATACCAGGGTAGCGACCCTCGAGCCACTCGAGCAGATCCCGGAAGCTCGAGACATGAGCCTCGAGCTCCCGAACACCTTCGGTCAGCGACGCGAGATGATCCGGAAAGTACACCCGCGCCACGATTCGCTCAGCCCTCGCGGCCTACCCGGCCGCTTTCCCGGCCGCACTCCCGGCCGCATTGTCCAGGGCAGCCAGAACACGCGGCGGTGACAGCGGCAACTCCCGAATGCGCACACCCGTCGCCGCATGCGTGGCGTTCGCAACTGCCGCCAGCGGCGCCACAATCGGTGTTTCACCACAACCACGTACACCGTAGGGGTGCGACGGATTCGGCACTTCGATGATCTGCGTGTCGATCATCGGCAGATCCGAAGCGACCGGAATGCGGTAATCGAGAAAGCCCGCGTTCTCCATGACGCCGTCCTTGCTGTACACGTATTCCTCGTTCAGGGCCCAACCGATTCCCTGAGCCGCGCCGCCCTGCATCTGACCTTCGACGTAGCCGGGGTGTATCGCCTTGCCGACATCCTGAATCGCCGTGAATCGCAGTACGTCGACCTTGCCCGTATCGCGATCCACACGCACGTCGGCAATGTTCACGCTGAAGCCCGGTCCGGCACCGCGCGCATTGAGCGATGCCCGGCCGAGCAACGGTCCGCCGGTGCGGCCGGCATTGGCCGCGATCGCGGCGAGCGTCAGGGGCTTCACGTCGGCATTCACGCCCGGTTTGGGAATCGCCTTGCCGTCGGCCCAGTCGACCATGTCCGCATCGATCCCCCAGGTAGCCGCCGCCCGCTGCTTGCACTGGCCGATGATGTCCCGTGCCGCCTGGATCACCGCCATGCCGGTCGCAAAGGTGACCCTGCTGCCGCCCGTGGTGTTCGTGTAGCCGGCCGATTCGGTGTCCGCGATCTGCACCCGAACGCGCTCGTACGGCACGCCCAGCTCTTCCGCGGCCATCAGGGCCATGGAAGCACGGGAACCGCCGATGTCGGGATTGCCCTCGATCACGGTGACCGTGCCGTCCTCGTTGATGTGGATTTCCGCGGACGACTGCATGCCCGCGTTGAACCAGAACCCCGCGGCGACGCCGCGGCCTTCGTCCTGGCCCAGGGGTATCTTGTAGTTGGGATGCCGCTTCGCCGCCTCGAGACATTCCCGGAATCCGATCGCGTTGAACTTCGGTCCGTAGGCGGCCTGCGCGCCCTCCTCTACCGCGTTCTTGAGGCGCAGATCGATCGGGTCCATGCCGAGCTTGGCGGCGAGTTCGTCCAAGAGACTCTCGCAGGCGTACATCGACTGCGGTGCACCGGGGGCACGGTAGGCCGCCACCTTCGGTTTGTTGACCAGAACGTCGAAGCCCCGGATGAGGAAGTTGTCGACCTTGTACGGCGCAAACACGCACATCGCGCCCGGCGCCATCGAGGAGCCACGAAACGCGCCGGCCTCGTATGCGAGCCATGCCGACATGGCGGTGAGCGTGCCGTCTTTGCGCGCACCGATCTTGATCACGCACTTCGTCGCCGAAGCCGGACCCGACGCCCGGAACACTTCTTCGCGGCTCATCGTCATCTTCACGGGACGGCCGCTGCGTTTCGACAGCAACACCGCAACGGGCTCGACATAAATCGTGGTCTTGCCGCCGAATCCACCGCCGATCTCCGTGGGAATGACCCGTACGTCCGAGACGTTCAGGCCGAGCACCTTGGCAGTACTCGAACGCACGTCGAAGTGTCCTTGCGTGCTCGCCCAGATGGTGGCCTGACCGCCCTGGTTGATCGTCGCGAGGCACGCATGCGGCTCGATGTAACCCTGGTGAACGGTGGGTGTGCGGTAGGTTGCTTCGACGACGATGTCGGCTTCCCTGAAACCCGCTTCCACGTCGCCACGTTTCAGCTCCATGACCGTCGCGACATTACTGGGCTTGGTCGGCTTCTCGGGCAGTCCTGATGTGAAGAGCCCTTCCTCGACGAGCACCGCGTCGTCCGCCATCGCCGCGTCCAGATCCAGCAGCGGCTTCAACTTCTCGTATTTCACCTTGATCGCCGCCAGTGCGGCCTCGGCCTCGGCGACCGAGGTTGCCGCCACCGCCGCCACGGCATGGCCGTGATACAGCGCCTTGTCCCGTGCCATGACGTTGGTCGCGAGATCCTTGTAGTTGCCCGCGCCTTCACCGCCGGTAATTTCCTCGCTTCCGACGCTGGGGAAGTCCGCTCCCGTCACGACGGCCAGCACACCTGGCATACGCGCCGCCTTCTTGGTGTCGATCGAGACGATGCGGGCATGGGCGTGCGGGCTGCGCAGGACTCGGCCATAGATCATGCCGGGCAGTGCGTAGTCTGCGCCGAACGCGGCGCGCCCGGTGACCTTGTCGACGCCGTCGGGACGGATGACCCGCTGCCCGATGGACCTGAAATCGCGTGCTTCACTCATGCTGCTTCTCCTCTCATCGTCTTGGCGGCATCCTGTACGGCCCGCACGATCTTGTCATAGCCCGTGCATCGGCAGAGGTTGCCGGCCAGGTAGTAGCGGATTTCTTCTTCACTCGGTGCGGGATTGGCATCGAGCAACGATTTCGTCGCTACGATGAGACCCGGTGTGCAGACGCCACACTGCAGCGCTGCGTGCTCCAGGAACTTCTGCTGGATGGGGTGCAATTCGTCACCCTTCGCGATCCCCTCGATCGTACCGAGCGACTTGCCAGCCGCCTCGACACCGAGCACGAGACAGGAGCACACGAGCGTGCCATCCAGCGTGATCGAGCACGCGCCGCAATCACCGGTCGCGCACCCTTCTTTCGTACCGGTCAGCTGGAGATCCTCGCGTAGCACGTCGAGGAGTGACTGGCTCGGTTCACAGAGGAACTCGGCCGGCTGACCATTGATCGTCGTCGAAACATGAACCTTCGTCATGACTACTGTGCTCCTGCGCGTTCCGCGGCGATCCGCGTCGCGCGGCGGACGAGCACGGCGACCACTTTGCGGCGGTATTCGACCGTGCCACGCTTATCGGTGATGGGTTTGGATGCAGCACTCGCCGCTGCGCCTGCGGCCTGAAGCGCGGCATCGTCGAGTTTCGTGCCAATCAGGGCCTTCGCCGCCGCTGGTACGAGTAGGGCCGTGGGCGCGACCGCGCCGATCACGACTCGCGCTGCCGTGCAGGTACCGGACTTGTCGAGCGTGACGCTCACACCCGCGCCGGCCACGGCAATGTCCATTTCCGTGCGCGGGATGAAGCGCAGATATGCATCGCTCGTGCGCTTAGCGGGCTTCGGGAAACGGATGCCGAGCAGAATCTCTCCCGGCTTCAGCGCATTGCGTCCGACACCGACGACGAACTTCTCGGCCTTGATCTCCCTCGTCTTGCTGCCCGATGCAATCACACAGATGCCGCCGTTGGCGATGATTGCCGGAATGGTGTCGCCGGCGGGGGATGCGTTGCACAGATTGCCACCGAGGCTGGCGCGGCCCTGAATCTGCGAGGATCCGATCAGGTCCATCGCTTCCACCAGACCCGGGTGGCGGGCGTTGAGTTCGGGGTTCGCGGTCAGGATCACGCCGGGGATCGCGGCACCGATGTAGGTCTCCTTCGCACCCAGGGTTAGTTTGTTGGTCTCCTTCAGTTTCTTGACGTCTATGATCGCGCGGGGCTCGCGATCCACAGTGCGCATTTGCACCAGCATGTCGGTACCGCCGGCCAACAACTGCGTGCGCACCTTGCGGCGCTGGTGGGCTTTGAGAATCTCCAAAGCCTCGTCCAACGTCGCCGGCGCCGCATAGGCGAACGACTCCATGTAGTTCCTCCACAAGTGATAGTGATCGGGTTCGAAGCGCCGGTATGTATAGCATGGTTGTTCGCGACGGTGCATCCGCGGGGGCGCACCGATAGAATCGCCGGCCATGAGCGCTTTCACCGATCACGTCCGCGAACTCCAATCGCGCTGGACACAGGCCTTGACAGCCGCACGAATCGATGCGGTGGTGGTTGCCGCCGGCCAGCCCAAGCCCTATTTCCTCGACGACCAGTCGCCGCCCTATCGCGCGAATCCCCATTTCGCCCAATGGATGGGCGGTGCGGAATGCCCACAGAGCCTGCTGCTGGTCACCGACGACGGGCGCGCGCGCCTCTTCTTCCATCAGGTGGAGGACTACTGGCACCAGCCACCCGTGCAGCCCGAACTCGAAGGCGCCATCGACATCGAAGTGCATGGCAGCAGCGAATCGCTGATGAACGCTGTGACCAAGGCGGTGGAGCGTCGCAACCGCACAGCATTCATCGGAGAAACGGAACCGACGGGCTCGAACCTGCCCTTCGACGACTTGAATCCGCCGCTGCTCTTGAACGCGCTTCACTACGGCCGCGCAAAGAAAACCGCCTACGAAGTGGCCTGCATGCGTGAGGCCACTGCAATCGCCGTCGCCGGACATCGCGCGGCGGAGATCGCATTCCGATCCGGTGGCAGCGAATACGACATCCATCAGGCGTACCTCACGGCATCGCGGCAGACGGAATCCGAACTCCCGTACTCCAACATCGTGGCACTGAACGCGCACGCCGGTGTGCTGCACTATCAGCACTACGATCGTGAACCGCCAGCGGTGCGCTCGAGTTTCCTGATCGACGCGGGGGCGCGATACAAGGGCTATGCGGCGGACATCACGCGCACCTACGCGCATGAATCGACGGACCCCTTCGCGGCGTTGCTGCACGACGTGGACCAGGCGCAGCAGGCTCTCATCGCGTCGATTCGTCCCGGTATGTCGTACGTGGCTCTGCACGAGCAGGCGCATCGCGCGATCGGCAGGCTGCTGGTCGACCACGCCCTCGTCTCCGGCAGCGCAGAGGCTGCCTTCGAAGAAGGCATCACGGATGCATTTCTGCCGCACGGTCTGGGACATCTGATCGGCCTGCAGACCCATGATGTGGCCGGGCACATGACATCCGCAGAAGGCGGTACGCGCGCACCACCGGCCCGTTACCCCGCGTTGCGGCTTACGCGCACCATCGAGACGGGACACGTCTTCACGATCGAGCCGGGCCTCTATTTCATTCCCATGCTGTTGCGCGAACTGCGCAAGGCGCCGGCGGGCAAGCGCGTGAACTGGCCGAACGTGGAATCGCTCCTCGGCTATGGCGGCATCCGCATCGAAGACAACGTGCTCGTGACGGACGACGGCATCGAGAATTTCACACGAGACGCGTTCTCAAGCGAATGAGTGATCTGACCGTCGAGCGGATATTCAGCGATCCGCCGCTGTCGGGTGCCGTCCCGGGCAGCGTCGCCATCCTCGGATCAGGCGAGTGGATCGTCTATCTCGCCAATCCACCGGACGCGCGCGAACGTCTCGATCTGTACGGCTATCACGCGCCATCGGCAGCCGTTCGCCGGCTGGTCGATTCGACGACGCTCGGAACCGATGACATCGGAATGACCGACGAAGAGAAGGCGCAGCGTGAACGCCGCCGCCAGTTCTCGTCCGGAATCTCCACGTTCGCCGCCGCCTCCGATGGCTCACGCATCGCGTTTCTGGCCGGTGGCGCAGCGTACCTGTACGACATCGCGAGAAACGAGGCGCAGCGCATCACGCCACGGGACAGCAGACAAACGGATCTGCGATTCTCGCCTGCAGGCCGAAACCTCACCTACGTCCGCGGCGGCAACCTCTACCGCTACGCGCTCGACGCGGCGCGCGAACATCAACTCACGTTCGATGCAAGCGAAACCGTAAGTAACGGTCTTGCGGAGTTCATCGCACAGGAAGAGATGCACCGCTTCGACGGTTACTGGTGGACACCCGATGAACGCCACCTCGTCTACGCGCGCGTCGATGCGAGCCCAATCCCGATCGCCCGTCGTTACGAGTTCTCCGCGGGTTCACTCGGCGTGTTCGAACAACGCTACCCCGCGACCGGTGGACCGAATGCGCGCGTGGAGTTACACCTCATGGACGTCGGCGAGCAGACCTCACGCAATCTGCAATGGCAAGACGACCCCGAAGACTACCTCGCCAGGGTCGCCATCGGCCGAAGCCGCATCGGCGTGCAGGTGCAGTCGCGCGACCAGCAACGGCTCCGGCTCAAGCTGTTCGCGTTCGACGGCAACCCTTGCGGAGTCGCGGTGGAAGAGCACTCGCGCACGTGGATCAATCTCCACGACAACCTTAGATTTCTGCCTGACAGCGACGACTTCGTATGGACATCGGAGCGCAGCGGCAATACACGCCTGTATCTGTATCGCGATCCGGCTCGCAATGGCGCGCCGGTCGAGTTGACCGCAAAGGGTCGTGTTGCACGCGTCGTGCAGGTCACCCCCGCCGAGGCTTTCTTTATCGGCTGGCAGGAGACGCCCACGGAACAGCACCTGTATGCGGTTCGGTTCGACCGACCCGGCGTGGTGCGCCAGCTCACGGACACCTCCGGCTGGCATGACGCCACAGTCGAGCCGCGCGGACAGTGGTTCGTCGACCGCTTCGCCAGCGTGTCTGCACCACCCGCCATCCGGCGCATCGTGCCGGGCTCGGGCAGCAGCCAATGGATTGCTCGTAACGACGTCGACGCGAACCATCCCTACGCGCCGTACCGCGACGCACATGCGACACCGCGATTCGGCGAACTGCGCGCTGCCGACGGCCAGACGCTGCACTACCGCCTCACCCTGCCGCCGTCATTCGACGAGCACAGGCGTTACCCTGCGATCATTCATGTCTACGGCGGGCCCGGCGTCCAGCGTGTGGTCAACGACTGGCCCCCGCTCACGCTGCAACTGCTGGCGCGCTCGGGATACGTCGTCTTCGAACTCGACAATCGCGGCAGCGGCAATCGCGAAACGAAGTTCGAGGCGCCCATTCATCTGCAGCTCGGAAGGGCCGAAGTCGAGGATCAGTTACTCGGCCTCGCGCATCTCGAATCACAAGCCTGGGTCGACACGTCGAGAATCGCCGTGTTCGGACACAGCTACGGCGGCTTCATGACCCTCATGTGCCTCGCGGCGGCGGGCACACGATTGCGAGCCGGCGTCAGCGTGGCGCCCGTCACGGACTGGCGCCTGTACGACACCCACTACACTGAACGCTATCTGTCGACCCCCGAACGCAACCCCGATGGCTATGCGCGCAGCGCTGTGGCCGGGCATCTCGATGGCATCCGCGGGCGCCTCCTCCTGATTCATGGCATGG
>JBFKCZ010000110.1:0-7641 GCA_041620035.1 Pseudomonadales bacterium | reverse complement strand
GAACCGCCCGAGAAGCGGCCGTCGGTGATGAGTGCTACATCGTTCGAGAGGCCGCGCCCGTTGATGGCGCTGGTGGGTGAGAGCATCTCGCGCATGCCGGGGCCGCCCTTCGGGCCTTCGTAGCGCACGACCACCACGTCACCTTTCACGACCGTGCCATCCATGATCGCTGCCATGGCCGCCTCTTCACCGTGGAACACGCGCGCCGTACCGGAGAATTTCAGGCCTTCGTGTCCCGTGATCTTGGCCACTGCACCTTCGGGTGCGAGATTGCCGCGCAGCACGACGAGATGGCTGTCCTTCTTCACGGGGTTGTCGAACGGCCGGATGATCTTCTGATCGCCCGGGTAGTCTGCGACGTTCGCGAGATTCTCGGCGATGGTCTTGCCCGTGACCGTCATGCAGTCGCCGTGCAGGAGGCCCGCGCCGAGCAGGCGCTTCATCAATGGCTGAATGCCGCCGATGCGAATCAGCTCCGACATCGAGAACTGGCCTGCGGGACGCATGTCGGCGAGCACGGGTACGCGCTCACCGATGCGGGAGAAGTCGTCGAGTTCGAGCGGAATGCGGGCGGCGTGCGCGATCGCGAGCAGATGCAGCACGGCGTTGGTGGAGCCCTCGAGCGCGATGACGGTGGTGATCGCGTTCTCGAATGCTTCGCGACTGAGAATATCGGAAGGTTTGATGCCGCGATCGAGCAGGTTCAATACCGCCGCACCGGCGCGGAAGCTGTCGTCGCGCTTGTGCTGCGACACCGCTTCCTGCGCGGAACTGCCGGGCAGCGAAAGCCCCAGCGCTTCGATGGCGGAGGCCATGGTGTTGGCGGTGTACATGCCGCCGCACGAGCCGGGACCGGGAATGGCCGTGGCTTCGACGTCCTTGAGCTCGATGTCGGAGACGCGTCCCGCCGCGTAGCCGCCGACGGCTTCGAAGACGGAGATGATGTCGCGGCGTTCCTTGCCGGTCTGAATCGAGCCGCCGTAGACGAATACGCTGGGCCGGTCGAGTCGCGCCATCGCCATCGCGCAGCCCGGCATGTTCTTGTCGCAACCGCCGATCGCCACGAAGCCATCGAAACCCTCGGCGCCGACGACGGTTTCGATCGAGTCCGCTATGACTTCCCGTGACACGAGGGAGTAGCGCATGCCCGGTGAGCCCATCGAAATACCGTCGGATACGGTGATGGTGTGGAACACCACGGCCTTGCCGCCGGCTTCGTCGGCGCCCATGGCGGCGGCATCGGCCAGGCCGTTGATGTGCATGTTGCACGGCGTCAGGTTGCTGCCGGTGGATGCGATACCGATCTGCGGCTTGGTGAAGTCTTCGTCGCTGAAGCCTACCGCGCGCAACATCGCGCGCGCCGGCGTGTGGGTGAGTCCGTCGACAACCTTGGATGAATACTTCCGTCGATCGTTGGCCATGGCTCGTCTCAAACCTTCTTAGTCATGACGATGGAATTGCGCTGATAGTTGTAGAGCGCCTTCTTCGGCGCCGGCAGATCATTCACGGATGCATCGGCGAAACCCTGCTCCTTGAACCAGTCGCGCGTCTGTGTGGTGAGGAGAAACAGCTCCTTCAAACCGAGACGGCGCGCTTCCGACTCTACCTTGCGAACCAACGCTGCACCTTGCGCGATCGGGTCGTCCCGATAGCCGGGGTGTGTTGCCAGACAGGCGAGTTCGCCGGCCTGGTTGCCTTCGAATGGATACAGCGCGCAGCAGCCCACCACGATGCCGTCGAGTTCGGCGACGAAGAAGCGCTCGATCTCCTGCTCCAGGCGATCGCGGGATCGACGCACGAGCGCGCCGGTTGCTTCCAGCGGACCGATGAGTTCGACAATGCCGGCGACGTCGTCGGCGGTCGCACGGCGAACGTGCTCGGCGCCGTCTTCACTGATCTGCGTACCGCAACCCTGTGCGGTGAACAGCTCGCGCAGGAGTGCACCGTCTTCCTTGAAACCCACCAGGTGGCATCGGTCCACACCGGCGCGGCACGCGCGCAGGAGCTCGGCGAGTCGCAGCCGTGTGGAATCGTTGGCATCCAGTGAGTCGAGTACGGAATCGAGCTCTACCGGCGTCAACTGACTGCGGGCGATGCCGTCGGGTGTGGTCACGCGCGAGATGTCGTCGAATGCGATGAGTTTGTCCGCGCCGAGTGCGATGGCGACATCGGCTGCAAGCTCCTCGCTGCACAGGTTGAAAGCCTGTCCGGACGGCGAGTAGCCGAGCGGCGACAGCAGCACGATCGAGCGCTCTTCGAGGAGTGTGCGGATCGCCTCGTGATGGATGTGGCGCACGCGCCCGGTGAACACATGATCGACGCCGTCGAGCACGCCAACAGGCCGCGCCGTGACGAGGTTGCCCGACAGTACGTTGATGCGGGTGTTGTGCAGCGGTGTGTTCGGCAGCCCGAGCGAGAACAGTCCCTCGATGCGAACGCGTACCCGTGCGATGGCCGACTGAACCGGCTCGATCGATGCATCGTCGGTAATGCGACGATGGTGGTGAAAACGCGATTCGATGCCTGCGGCACTCAGGGCCGCGTCGATCTGTGGCCGCGCCCCGTGGACGAGCACGAGTCGCGCGCCGAGCACACTGAGAAGCGCAAGGTCGTGCACGATGGGCGTGACGTGCTCGTGCACGATCGCATCGCCACCGAGCATGACCACGAACGTCTTGTGGCGATGCGCGCTGATGTACGGCGTCGAGTCGCGGAACCAGCGGGCGTACTGAGTGAGTTCTGTCATGGCGGTCGAGTCGTGATCGAAGCAGCGCGAAAGTATACGGGCTTAATCGGGCAGGCAGACGTCGGTAATCACGCGGCGCAGGACCTCGACGGTCGGTGTGATGCGATCCATGTCGAGGTACTCGTCGGGCTGGTGCGCCTGATCGATCGAGCCGGGCCCGAAGATGACCGTCTCCATGCCGAGCTGCTGCAGAAACGGCCCCTCGGTGCCGAATGCGACGGTGCCGGCCTTGCGTCCCGATGAGCGTTCCAGCGCGCGCACGAGGCGTCCGTCCTGGGGTGTCGCGAACGGCGGCACGGGTGTGGAGACGGGCTCGAGTTCCACCGTCACGCCATGACTGCTGGCGGACCGTTCCATGCGCTTCGTGAGGTCGGCGATGACCTCGTCGCTGTCCATGCCCGGCAACAGGCGCAGATCGATCTGCAGTTCCGCATTCGCGCAGATGCGGTTGGGGTTGTCGCCTGCGGTCAGACAGCCGAGATTCATCGTGGGGATGGCCACCTCGAAGGCGGGGTTGCGATGGCGGGCGGCGAGTTCCGCGCGATAGCTGATGAGTTCGCCCATGGCGCAGTGCATGGCATCCAGCGCGCTGCGCCCGAGACCAGGATCCGAGGAGTGCCCGGATGCGCCGGTCAGCCGGATCGACAGCATCATGAAGCCCTTGTGCGCAAACACCGGGGTGAGATCGGTGGGTTCACCGATGATTGCGTAATCCGCCTTCGGGCGACCGCTCTCCAGGAGCGCGCGCGCACCGGCCATCGAGGATTCTTCGTCGGAGGTGGCAACCACGATCAGCGGCTTTTTCAGATTGGCGCCGGCGAACTGGCGGGCCGCTTCGATCGCGACGGGAAAGAACCCCTTCATGTCACAGGCGCCGAGACCGTAGAGACGGCCGTCGCGTTCGGTGAGCTCGAATGGATCCTGGGACCAGCGCCGATCGTCGTAGGGCACCGTGTCGGTATGCCCGGCGAGTACGAGGCCGCCCGGTCCTCGGCCGAGGGTTGCGATGAGGTTTGCCTTGCCCGGCTTGTCGGACAGCGGACGCACCTCGGCGTCGAAGCCGAGGGATTCGAGCCACCCCGCGAGGTGATTGATCACCGCCAGATTGCTCTGATCGAGTGCGGTCGACGTGCAGCTGACGCTGGGCGAACTCACCAGCGTATGAAGCATGTCGAGGAGCGGCGGGGCACCCATGGCGGTCGAGTTGCGTGTGATTGGAGCGTCATTCTGCCCGGAAACCGGCAAGGGAGCGAACCAGGTGAGCCGCAGATATCGCGTCTTCGGCCACCAGTCACGTGATCGGACGTGCGATCGCTCCCCGCGCCAACAACCGCGACGAGGCGGGGCGCGGCAGGAATCGCGGCGTCGAGCCGGTAAAGCGCTCGAGGGGACGCGGTAAACGTGAAGGAGGTCTAAATCGCGGCAGGCGCAGTTGAAAACGCCCCGTTCATGCCGTTAACTGGCTAACGGCACTGCGCCGATGAGCGTACGGATTCGCCGCGCGCAAGGACATTCATGGCAGCCGTCGATACGCAAGCGACCCAACCGACCCGCGCCGAGCGCCTGCTCGATCTTCCCGGCGTTCTCGATGAGTTGGTTCGTGCCGGCATGATCGGCCAGCGGGACGCCGAAGACATTCTGATCGCACCGCGTACCGTGCGGCAGCTGCAGATGCACCCCCTGGAGATCGTCGCCGAACGCGAACTCGACGATCCCAAGCGTGCGGGTAAAAAGCTCGACCTCGAGACGTTGACGCTGTGGCTGTGCGAACAGGCCAACCAGAAATACTTCCGCATCGACCCGCTCAAGGTGAACGTCAACAAGACCACCGAGGTCATGTCGTACGCGTTCGCCCAACGCCACAACATTCTCGCGGTGGACGTACGCGACGACGAAGTGGTGATCGCCAGCGGTCAGCCCTACATGTCTGCGTGGGAAGGCATGTTGAGTCAGACGCTGCGCGGCCGCCGCATCCAGCGCGTGATCACCAACCCGGCCGATCTGTCGCGCTACATGCTCGAGTTCTACACGATGGCGCGGTCGGTCGCGAAGGCGTCCGATGCGGGCCTCGAAGTTTCGAGTGTCACCAACTTCGAACAGATGCTCGAACTCGGCGCGATGAAGTCGCCCGATGCGAACGATGCCCACATCGTCAACATCGTCGACTGGCTGCTGCAGTATGCGTTCGACCAGCGTGCCAGTGACATCCACATCGAACCGCGAAGAGAAAAGGGCCACGTCCGTTTCCGCATCGACGGTGTGATGCATCCGGTCTACGAACTGCCTGCCGCAGTGAACGCGGCGGTGACGAGCCGTTTGAAGATTCTCGGCCGCATGGACGTGGCGGAGAAACGCCGGCCCCAGGATGGTCGCATCAAGACCAAGAGTCAGGACGACGGCGAAGTGGAGTTGCGCTTGTCGACCCTGCCGACCGCGTTCGGCGAGAAGATGGTGATGCGTATCTTCGATCCCGACGTGCTGTTGCGATCCTTCCAGGAACTGGGACTGACGGGCGAGGATCACACGCGCTGGCAAAGCATGGTGAGAGCGTCGAACGGTATCGTGCTCGTCACGGGCCCCACCGGATCCGGCAAGACGACGACGCTGTACTCGACGCTGAAGCAGCTCGCGACACCGGAAGTGAATGTCTGCACGATCGAAGATCCGATCGAAATGGTCGAAGCTTCGTTCAATCAGATGCAGGTTCAACAGAACATCAAACTGTCCTTTGCGTCGGGCGTGCGAGCGCTGTTGAGACAGGACCCCGACATCATCATGGTCGGCGAGATCCGCGATCTCGAGACCGCGGAAATGGCCATTCAGGCGGCGCTCACCGGTCACCTCGTCATCTCGACTCTGCACACGAACGATGCGCCGACCGCCGTGACGCGGCTGCTCGACCTCGGTGTGGCGCCATACCTGATCAAGGCAACCGTACTGGGCATCATGGCGCAGCGGCTGGTTCGCACGCTGTGCCCGCATTGCAAAGTGCCCGAAGACACCGACGTCGAAGCCTGGAACCTCCTCACCAAACCCTTCAAGGCGCGACCGCCCAAGCAGACTCAGCGGGCGGTCGGCTGTCTGGAGTGTCGTGGCACGGGCTATATGGGGCGCATGGGCATCTACGAGATCCTTCCGCTGACGGAGAACGTCGCGAATCTCGTCCGCGCCGATACCGACATCGGTGAGCTGCGCCGAGAAGGTATGAAGGATGGCATGCGCACCCTGCGTCTCTCCGGTGCTCAAAAAGTCGGCGCGGGCCTGACAACCATCGCGGAAGTGCTGCGCGTTTCACCCTCCTCGCAGCTGCAGTAGCCACGATCGTGCTCGACCTCGAGGCGATACCGGCGTCGCTGCGCGAGGCGACCGCCGCCAGGTGGGGCAAGCTCGAGTTGCGCCTCGGCACCGACGACATTGCGTTGTTGCGGACGGCGTTCGAAGGCAACGAGTCGCTGGCCCGTGATTTCACGCGCGCGCTGACGCTGAGCGAGTTTCTGCTCGACGTCGGCTGCGCACAGCCCGCCTGGTTCGCGCGGTACTTTGCCGAGGCACGGTTCCGAACGCCGCCCTCGCCGGACCTGATTGGTGATGCTCTCGCTGGTGCCGACTCGGAAGAAGAGCTGAAACGCAGTCTGCGCCGCCTGCGCAATCGCGCGATGGCGCATTTCGTCTGCAGGCATGCGCTGCGCCTCGCGGATTTCGAAGAAACCGTCGCGAGTGTCACCCGACTGGCGGAGCAGTGCATCGAGGCTGCGCTTTCGCGCCTGCACGAGTGGGCGTGTGCGAAGGATGGTTGTCCCATCGGCGCAACCAGCGGCGCGCCGCAGCGGCTCGTCGTGCTCGCGCTCGGGAAACTCGGCGCGCGCGAACTGAATCTGTCGTCCGATGTGGATCTGATCTTCGCCTATCCCGAGGCCGGCGAGACCGACTCTGGCAAGCGCATCAACCAGCAGTTCTTCGTACGGCTGGGGCAGCGTCTGATTCAGGTCATCGACGATGTCACCGAAGACGGCTTCGTGTTCCGGGTCGACATGCGGCTGCGACCGTATGGCGATGCGGGTGCGCTGACGATGCACTTCGAAGCCCTGTCACAGTACTTCGAGGAGCAGGGTCGCGACTGGGAGCGCTATGCCTGGATTCGCGCGCGGCCCTGCGCGGGCGATGTGGATCGTGGCGAGACGCTGGTGTCCGACCTGCGGCCGTTCGTGTTTCGCCGCTACCTCGACTTCGGCGCCGTGCAGGCGCTGCGGGAGATGAAAGCGCGGATCGATGCGGAACGCAGCCGCGAGCGAATGGCGGACGACGTCAAGCTGGGTCCCGGCGGCATTCGCGAGGTGGAGTTCGTCGCGCAGATGCTGCAACTCATCTGGGCCGGGCGCAATCCGCGACTCAAGGTGACGCGGGTATGCGAAGCGCTGACTGCGCTCGGTGAAGCGGGCTTGATGGACGCACGGCAGGCCGCCGATCTCGCGGCGGCCTACGTGTTTCTGCGCGACTGCGAACACAGCATTCAGGCGATGCGCGATGAGCAGACGCAACTGCTGCCAGCGGCCGATGCGGACCGGCTGCGGCTCGCCTTGATGATGGGATTCGACGGTTACGACGCATTCCGAGATGTGCTCGATCGGCACCGTCGCATCGTTGCGAGTGCGTTCGAAGCCATCATCGGCGATGAAGCTGCCGATGACGCATCCGGTGCATTGGAATACGACGCGATCTGGCAGCGCGACGACGTCAGTGAGGTCGCGACTGCGCTGTCGGCGCGGGGATTCGGTTCGGAGGAATCGGTCTCGTCGCTGCTCGCCCGGCTGCGAACGTTGCGCGACCGGCCATGGGTGAGCGGGGAAGGGCGCAAGCGTTTCGATGCGCTCATGCCGCGATTGCTGAAGTCGATG